>NZ_JBHTJA010000009.1:0-129867 GCF_042675525.1 Actinomadura sediminis | reverse complement strand
GGCGCCGGCGACCCCGCCCTGGACGACCCGGCCGTCGACCGCGCCGTCGCGGGAGCCGCGGGAGCCGCGGCACGCGCGCACGCCGAACCGCGCGACGTCCCGTCCGGCGCCGCCGAACCCCACGCCCCGCTCGCCTCCCCCTGGAAGGACGAGAGCATGCCCGACCCCACCCCCGGGCCCCACTGGTGGAACGACTGGGACGACCCCGGCCCGGCCCCCGGCCCGCAGGAGCCGGCGCCCGCGCCGTCGGCCTGGCCGCCGCCGCCGAGCGCCGAACCGCCCACGCCGCCCGCGGCCCCGGCCCCGTCCGTCCCTGCCCCGTCCGTCCCGGCGGACGACGTCTGGTACGACCGGCCCGGCACCGTGCAGGACGGCGTCTCGCTCGGACTCGCGGACCCGGCGGACGCCCGCCGCCCGCCGCCACCGCCGCCCGAGGGCTGGTACCGGCCGTACACCCCCGACGACGACCCGCCGGCCGGGCCGCCCGCGGCGCCGCGGCCCGGCCCCCGCGACGACGCCTGGTGAGGAGGCGCACGTGAGCAGCATCGTGATCTTCGGCGCGGGGTCGCGCGGCGACGTCCAGCCCTGCGTCGCCCTCGGCCGCGCCCTCGGCGCGCACGGCCACGGCGTCACGCTCGTCGCGAGCGCCCGCTACGCGCCGCTCGCCGCCCGCGCCGGGCTCGGCTTCGCGCCGCTGACCGCCGACCCCGCCGAGATCCTCGAATCGGACGCCGGGCAGGAACTGCTCGCGGGGGGCCGCAACCCGGTGAAGTTCCTCGGCGGCTTCCGGCGGATCCTCGGGCCGCTGGCCGAACGGCTCCTCGCCGAATGCCTCGACGCCTGCAAGGGCGCCGACCTGCTGCTCGGGCCGACGCTCGGGGCGCTCCCCCGGCACATCGGCGAGCACCTCGGCATCCCGTGGGCGCTGATTCACTTCCAGCCGAGCCGCGCCACCGGCGCGTTCCCGCACCCGTTCGTCCCGCGGGCGCGCATGCTCGGCCCGCTCGGCAACCGGGCGAGCTTCCACGCCGTCGACCAGCTCGCGTGGCTGCTGTCGCGCCCGTTCATCAACCCTTGGCGCGAGCGGAGCCTCGGGCTGCCGCCGCTGCCGCTGCGCAACACGGCCGACGGCCGTCCGGTCCTCGCCTGCTTCAGCTCGACGGTCGTCCCCCGGCCCCGCGACTGGCCGCGCAACCTCGCCATGACCGGGTACTGGTTCCTCGACGAGCCCGGCTGGACGCCCCCGAAGGACCTCGCCGACTTCCTCGACGACGGGCCCCCGCCCGTCTACGTCGGCTTCGGCAGCATGGTCCCGAAGGACGCCGCGATGACCGACCGGATCGTCCGGACGGCGCTGCGCCTCGCGGGCGTCCGCGGGATCGTCCAGGGCGACCCGGACACCTCGGACGAGCACGTGTTCGCCGTCCGCGACGTCCCGCACTCGTGGCTGTTCCCCCGCACGGCCGCCGTCGTCCACCACGGCGGCGCGGGCACGACGGCCGCGGGCCTGCGCGCGGGCGCGCCCACGATCGTCTGCCCGTTCTTCGGCGACCAGCCGTACTGGGGCGAGCGGGTCGCGGCGCTCGGCGCGGGCCCGTCCCCGCTGCCGTTCCGGGGCCTCACCGTCCCGCGCCTGGCCGCCCGCATCCGCGCGTCCGTCGAGGACCCGGACATCGCCGACCGCGCCGACCGCCTCGGCCGCCGCATCCGCGCCGAGGACGGCCTCGCGCGCGCGCACGAAGCCCTAGAGCCGCTCCTGCGCTGACGGGCTCACTTCCAGGTCCACCCGGTCCCGTCGGGCGACCGGACGATCTCGCGCCGTTCCCGCGGCGGCCGCGGACGCCTCGGCTGCGGCGGCCCGTCCGCCCACGGCGCCCAGGGCGCGCCCCGCTCGTCCGTCCGTCCGGCCCCGTTCCCCGGACCGCGTCCGTTCCCGTTCCCGGTCTCCGCGCCCGTGGACGGGACGGCACCGGCCCGGGGCCCGGCACCCGGCACGGGCGGCGCACTCGGCACGGGCCCGGCACCCGGCACAGGCCCGGCACCCGGCGCGGACGGGACACCCGGGGCGGGCGGCTTCGGGCGGGCGGGGCGGGCCGGCTTCCGGGTGCGTTTCGCCGGGGCGGCGGGCTTCTCCCAGTGCAGCGTGTACGGGACGGGCTGCTCCTTCGGCAGCGGCGGGGCGACGCCGACGGGCCCAGCGGCGAGCGGGCCGCCGGTGCTCTCCCGCAGGTCCATCTTCGCGTGCAGGCCCCGCAGCGGCTTCGGCAGCCACCAGTTCGCGGAGCCCATGAACCGCATCGTGGCCGGGACGAGCAGCGACCGCACGAGCAGCGCGTCCACGACGACCGCGACGAACATGCCGACGCCGATCAGCTTCACGACCGTGATCCCGGCGAACGCGAACGCGCCGATCACCACGAGGAACAGCAGCGCCGCGCTGGTGATGATGCTCCCGGTGTGCTGCATGCCGGACGCGACGGCGGTGCGGTTGTCGTGGGTGAGGTCCCACTCCTCGCGGATGCGGCTGAGCAGGAAGACCTCGTAGTCCATCGACAGGCCGAACACGACCGCGAGGATGAGGATCATGCTGGTCGCCTCGACGCCGCCGGTCGGGGTGAAGTCCAGCAGGCCGGCCAGATGCCCGTACTGGAAGCCCCACACGATCGCGCCGAACGACGCGCCGATCGACAGGACGTTCATCACGATCGCCTTCAGCGGCAGCACGATCGACCCGAAGAACATGAACAGCAGCACGAACGTGGCCAGCCCGACGACGAGCGCCATCTTCGGCAGCGACTCCATCAGGCTGTCCATCAGGTCCATCTGCGCGGCCGTGCTGCCCCCGACGTCGATGTGCATCGGGTAGCCGTCCTTGGTCAGGTGCATGGAGCGGATCAGTTCGACCAGCTCCTGCGCCTCCTCCTCCATCGGCTCGTACTCGTGCGTCACGGAGATCCGCACGCCCCCGTACTCGCCGGAGTAGCCGCTGAAATCGGCGGCGACGACGCCCGGCAGCTCCCCGAGCTCCTTGCGGAAGTCGTCCAGGTAGGGCGGGATCACGTCGCCCTCGGACGGCGACCAGTTGCGGGGGATGAGGTCGCCGGACACCACGACGTCGATCGGCTCGGCGGACCCGTTCGGGAACTCCGCCTTGATCGTCTCGACGACCGAGCGGGTCGCGCTCTCCTTCGGCAGGACGCGCGCGTCGATGCTGCCGAACTGGACGTTCAGGAACGGCTGGAACATCACGGCGAGGATGGCGAGCACCACCGCGAAGTAGGGCAGCGGGTGCTTCATGACGCTGTGCCCGAGGCGGAACCAGAAACCACTGGCCGGGTCGCGCTGCGCACGCTTCGCCGACGGGCGCCGCCACGGCATCCGGCCGCCCTCGACGCGCGTGCCGAGCAGCGCCAGCAGGGTCGGGAGCAGGACGGTCGCGCCGAACACCGCGACCATGACGGTCGCGATGCCGGCGAGGCCGATCGTCCGCAGGAACATCTGCGGGAACAGCAGCAGCCCGGCGAGCGCCGCGGACACCGTCACGCCCGACACCATGATGGTGCGACCGGCCGTGGCCATCGTCGTGACGAGGGCCGCCTCCCGGATCGGACGCAGGTTCCGCTTGTACTCCTTCTTGGCGGCTCTGCGCGCGCGCCGGTCCTTTTCCCTCTTCCACGGTTTGCCCGGCGGGATGTCGTTTCCCGCCATCCCGCGCCCGAGTTCTTCACGGAACCGGCTGATGATGAACAGCGAGTAGTCGATGCCGAGGCCGACGCCCATCATCGTGACGACTTCCAGCGCGAACGACGTCACGTCCGTCACGTACGTCACCGCGTGCAGGACGGCGAAGCCGCCGATCATCGAGAACAGGGCGACGCCGATCGGCAGCATCGCGGCGACGAGCGCGCCGAACAGGATGACCAGCAGGATGATCAGCGGCCCCGCGGTGATCGTCTCGGCGCGGACGATGTCGGAGACGACCTGCGAGCCGAACTCCTGGCCCAGCGGGACGCTGCCGCCGAGCTGCGCGTCCAGGCCCGGCGCGGCCAGCCGCTCCTTGATCAGCTCGTAGTTCTCGAGCTTCTCGGCGCCGGTGTCGCCCGCCAGCTTCACGGCGACGAACGTGCTGCGCTTGTCCCGCGACGCGAACGACTCGGCCGCCTTACCGTTCACCGCCCAGTAGGAGATGATCTCCCCGACCTGCTCCTTCGGCAGGCGCGCGACCGTCGTCACCACGCTCGCCATGTACTCCGGGTCGTCCACCGTCATGGTGTCGCTGGAGTACAGGACGATCACGTCGGGGTTCGTGCTGCCGAAGTACGTCGCGCCGAGTTTCGCGACGAGCGTCGAGGACGCGTCCGGGTCCTCGAAGCCGCCCTCCTTGAACTTGCCGAGGACGCCGATGCCCCAGGCGCCCGCGACGCCGGTGAGCAGCACGATCAGGACGAGGCTGAGCCAGCGCCGCCGGTGGATGAGCCGCCCCAGCCCCGCGAGCATGGTCCTCCTTGTGTCGAGGTGACCCGTTACTTCCGCGACGCGAGCTTCGCCGCGGTCGTCGGGAGCACGCCGTCAAGGTAGCGCTGCCTGGTCGCCGCGCGCGCGATCTTGCCGCTGGACGTCCGCGACACGCCGCCCGGCTCGATCAGCACGAAATCGTGGACGCTCATCTCGTGCTCGACGTTCACCGCCGCGCGCACCGCCGCCTCCACCTCCTCGAGGTCGAGCCGCCCCAGCGGCACCCGCCGGTTCCGCTCGGCGACGATCACCAGCCGCTCGGTGTCCGCGCCCGTCAGCGCGAACGCCGCGACATGGTCCGGACGGACGGCCCGGTGCGCCTCCTGCGCCGTGACCTCGATGTCCTGCGGGTAGTGGTTGCGGCCGTCCACGATGATCAGGTCCTTGATGCGGCCCGTCACGTACAGCTCGCCCTCGTGGACCACGCCGTAGTCGCCGGTCTTCATCCACGGCCCCGCCGGCAGCGCGCCCGGCTCGGCCAGCTCGCCGCCGAACGTGTCCTGGCTGCGTTCGGAGTTCCGCCAGTAGCCCGGCGCGGTGTTCGGGCCGTGCACCCAGATCTCCCCGACCCGCCCGTCCGGCTGCTCCAGCCGCGTCTCCGGGTCCACGATCGCGACGAGCTGCCCGGACGGGCGCCCGCACGAGACGAGCGTGCTCGTCCGCTCCGGCCCCCGGTCGTCCAGCCGCAGCTCACCGGCGGTCAGCGCGGCCCGGTCGACCGCGATCGTCTTCGGCGGCGCGTCGTCCGCCGCCGCCGTCACGAACACCGTCGCCTCCGCGAGCCCGTACCCGGGCGCCTGCGCGCCCGGCCGCAGGCCCGCGGGCGCCAGCGCGTCCGCGAACGTCGACAGCGTGGACGTCCGGATCGGCTCCGCGCCGTTCAGGCACGTCGTCAGCCCCGACAGGTCCAGCCCCGCGATCTTCTCCGGCGTCGCGGACGTCGCCACGTACTCGTACGCGAAGTTCGGGCCCGCCGTGTACACGTTCTTGCCGGGCCGTCCGGCGATCAGCTGCATCCAGCGCAGCGGGTTCATGATGAACGACACCGGGTCGGTGTAGATCGCGTGGTCGCCCCGCACCAGCGGCAGCGCCATCGTCGCGATCAGGCCCATGTCGTGGAACAGCGGCAGCCAGCTCACCAGCTCCGGGTCCGGCTTCTCCGGCGCCCACCCCGACCACAGCTGGATCGCGTTCGCCGTCACGTTCCCGTGCGTGATCTCCACGCCCGCGGGCCGCCGGGTCGAACCCGACGTGTACTGCAGGTACGCGAGATCGTCGAAGGCGAACGGCTCGTCCGTCCAGCTCTCGCCCAGCGCCGGATCGACCTCCTCGGCGAACACGATCTCCTTCGGCTGCGGGACGTCGTGGTCGGCGAGGAACTTCTCCACGTGCGGCAGCGCGTTCCGCGTCGTGACGATCACCGCGGGTTCGGCGTCGGTGTACGCGCCGATCAGCCGGTCCGCGTGGCCGGGAAGGTCGGGTGAGAACAGCGGCACCGCCACCACGTGCCCGTACAGCGCCCCGAGCATCGTCATCATGTAGTCGAGCGTCTGCGGCAACAGCAGCGCCGCCCGATCGCCCGGCTGCGCCACCTGCCGCAGGCGCACCGCCAGCGCGCGCGCCCGCCGGTCCGTCTCGGCCCAGTCGTAGGTGATGTGGACGCCGGACGGGTCCAGCGAGTAGTCCACGAACGTGAAGGCGGGGGCGTCCGGCTTCTCTCTCGCCCACCTCGCGAGCCGCTCGATCAGCGGGGTGCGCCCGGCGCCGCCGGGCAGGAGTTCGGGGAGCAGCGAGCCCAGTGCCATGGATCATCTCCCGGGGGGACGGACCGGGCGGGCCGCTCGAGACGGGCTCCGCCCGCGAGGGGGTGGGCCCGGACGGCCGCGCTGCGGGGCGTCCGGCTACCGGCGAATGATCGTGAAGCTACCCGATGGTAGGCACCGCGCGATATTAGCCGCCGGGCACATTGGAGACCGCCCCGTTTGTCACGGCCATGACAAACGGGAACGCCTGGTCACCCACCGTGCCCGGCACATCGATCACCGCGCGAAGATCTGCTCCATGATCCCCCGGCGATGCCGCCCCTGGTACGTCGTGTCCGGGTTGACCCCGTCCGGCAGTTCCGCCAGGTAACGGCTTTCGGCGTCGATCAACTGCTCGAGTTCGCCGCGGTCGAGGAAAACGCCCTGGCATCCCGGGCATTCCTCGATCACGACCCCGTGACGTTCGTGGGTGTCGAGCCTCGTCGCGCACTTCGGGCACTGCATCGTCGCTTCTGACATCCGGATCCCCTGTCCGTTAAGACGGTGTTGGCCGTCAGCGGGCCAGCTTATGACGCCCCCACCGGTTTGGCACGACCGGGTTCATCGCGGGAACCCCCCCGGTCACCCGCCCGCCCGGACCACCCGCACCCACGCCGTCCGCCGCCGCCAGACCCCCACGCACGCCGCCGCCCACACCAGCGCCAGCTCCGCGATCGCCGCGATGCCGAGCACGACCGCCCAGTCCCGGCCGTCCCCCCGCCCCAGCGCCGTCGGCGACAGCAGCGTCATCTCTTCCGCCTCGGCCGCCGGAGCGTTCGGCGGCGGCAGCACGATCGGCGCCGTGGGCGTCACCGACGGCGGCGGCAGCACCGGCAGCTCCCCGGGCGCCGCCGCCCCCGGCTCCCCCGGATGGTCGCCGCCGCTGGGCGCCCCGGCCGCCGAAGGCACGTCCTCACCTGCGGCCGCCCCGCCACCGGACGCCGCATCACCGGACCCGCCGCCGGACCCGCCGCCGGAGGAACCGTGCTCCGACGCCCCGGCGCCCGGCCCATCGCCCGAGCCCGCACCCGGCGCGGCGTCCCCGCCGCCCGGGGGACCTTGCCCGGCCGGCCCTCCACCGGAGCCGCTCCCGGACTCGCCCCCCGACGCACCGTGCCCGGACCCGCCCCCCGAGGGCGTCCCGCTCCCGGAGCCGCCGCCGCTCGACCCGCCGCCGGAGCCGCTCCCGGTGGGCGGACCGCCCGCATCGCCCTCGCCCCCACCGGCCCCCGTACCGGACGGGCTCGCGTTCGGCGTCGCGTCACCGCCGGGCGTCCCGGTATCCCCCGCGTCCCCCGGCTCGCCCCCCGGTCCGGGCCCCGAGGAGCCATCGCCGTCCGAGCCGTCCGAGCCGTCCGAGCCGTCCGGCCCGTCCGCGCCCCCGCCTGGCTCCGCACCGGACGGACCGCCGCCGTCCCCGCCTCCCGGGGGCTCCTCGCCGGGCGCATCGTCGTTCGTCCCGTCGTGTCCGGACGGGGCGCCGCTCGGTGTCGCGTCACCGCCGGGCGTCGCGTCATCGCCGGTCGGGCCGCCGGTCGGGCCGCCGGTCGGGCCGCCGGTCGGTGGTCCGCCGCCGGAGCCGTCGGGTTCCGCCGCCGGGCCGTCCGACGCCGCGTCGTCGGGGGTCTCGCCCTTGGGACGGGGAAGCTCCAGAGGGTCGCATCCGTCCCCGGACGCGGACGGGGCGTGCGGTGCGGGGGTGCAGTCGGGGGTCAGGGCGAGGACGGTTCGGGCGACGTCGGCGCGGGCGTTCTCGGCGGTGGCGACGACGCGGACGTCGATGCGGTCCCGGACGGACGCGACGGGGATGTGCAGGCCCGCGCGGCGGGCCCGGGGGCGCTGGTCCAGGGCGCCGAGGGGGCAGCGGAGTTCCCGCAGGCCGGCCGTCTCGCACTTCCAGTCGAGGGGGGACCAGAAGGCGGGCCCGTCGGCGGTGAGGCGGAGGGCGGCGCGGTGCGCGGTGCCGCCGGTGGCGTGGACGCGGACGGTGTAGGTCATCGCGTAGTGGTGGCCGAGGGCCTCGCCGCCGTGCACGGTGACCTCGGTGTGCAGGCGGACGTCCGGGACCGCGCGGGCGGCCGGGACGGCGAGCGCCAGCGGCAGCGCGGTGCCCGCCATGAGCGCGATCCAGCGCGTCCTGATCCGCCCCACCGGTTCCCCTTCTCGCTCGTTCCTGTCGGCTGTCGGGGGGGTCGGCGGCACGGCGCCGGGCGTAGAGGTTTATTGCCAGGAGTACCGTGCTTCACTCCCGTCCAGGATCATCTTTCGCAAGGCGAAAGCAGGTTTCCGTAGGATGGGCGGGTTCGCGAGGGAGAGGAGGCACCGGGTGGCGGAGTCCGTGCGGTCGCTGGAGCGCGCTTTCGAGCTGCTGGAGCATCTGGCGGACGCGGGCGGCGAGATGGCGCTGTCGGAGCTGACCGAGGTGTCCGGGCTGCCGATGCCGACGATCTACCGGCTGATGCGGACGCTCGTCAACCGCGGGTACGTGCGCCAGGAGCCGTCGAAGCGGTACGCGCTGGGGCCGCGGCTGATCCGGCTCGGGGAGGGCGCGGGCCGGCTGCTGGGCTCGTGGGCGGGGCCGGTGCTGTCGCGGCTGGTGGACGAGGTCGGGGAGACGGCGAACATGGCGGTCCTGGAGGGGGACGAGGCCGTGTACGTCGCGCAGGTGCCGTCGCGGCACTCGATGCGGATGTTCACCGAGGTGGGGCGGCGGGTGCTGCCGCACTGCACGGGCGTCGGGAAGGCGCTGCTGTCGCAGCTTCCGGAGCGGCGGGTGCGGGAGGTCCTGGGGCGGACGGGCATGCCGGCGCGGACGCCGAACACGTTCACCGACGCGGACGCGCTGGTGCTGGAGCTCGCGAAGGTGCGGGAGCGGGGCTACGCGCTGGACGACGAGGAGCAGGAGATCGGCGTGCGGTGCGTCGCGGTGCCGCTGCTGGGGGCGCCCGCGCCGACCGCGCTGTCGGTGTCGGGGCCGTCCGGGAGGCTGACGCGCGAGACCGTGCCGGAGGTCGTGCCGATCATGCTGGACGCCGCCGCGCGGTTCGCGCGGGAGCTGGGCGCCCCGGCGCCCTGATCTCCGGGCGCCCTGACGAGCCGGGCCGGTGCGGGACGCGGCGGCCGCGGCCCCGCCGTCAGTCGACGGGTTCGCCGACGACGACGCGGGGGCGGCCGCCGCGTTCCCACGCGACGTAGTCGCCCGCGGCCTTGACGAGGGACGCGGCGAGCCAGAGCGCGACGCCCGCGTCGTCGATGAGGCCGATGCCGAGCAGGATCTCGGGGATCGCGTCGATCGGCGACAGGATGTAGACGACGCCGAGCGCGAGCAGCCCGAGCGTCCCGTAGGACATGCCCTTGTAGTCGCCGCGGAGCACGGCCTTGATCATCCGCGGGACGGCGCGGGTGCGCTCCCAGAGGCCCGGGGCCTGCGGGTCGAGCGTCTCGCTGTAGATCTGCCAGGCCTGGCCGGCGGCGGCCGCACGACGCTTTCCGTCCACTGGCGCTCCCTCGGATGGGTTCGTGGTGCGGGCGCGCCCCCGCGGCGCCCGCGTTTACCTATGACGTGGTGTCTGACGGTTTTGTTCCCCCGGATCCGGTGTGACCCGGGCCTCACCCGATGTCCGTGACCGCTGGTGAGGTGTTCATCACCCTGGAGGTCAAAGTCGGGTAATTCGGCCGCACGCCCGGCCACCCGCTGCGAGCATGGGATCACGGGAGGTGCGCCGACTCCCCACCGACGCGCCGGCACCGCCCGCCGAGCACCGCAGGGAGCTGACGCAGATGAGCGGCGATCGTCCGAACCGGCCCGTGCACGGCACCGTCGCGGGCTGCCGCTACGTCGCACTGCCGCCGACCGCCGTGGACGCCGTGGCGTCCGGTCCGGTCCGGCTGATGGTGCTCTGGCCGGGGTTCGACCCGCCGCGGACGGCGGAGGCGCTGGCCGCGTCGATCCCGCTGACGGGCGTGCCGGTGTGGCGCGCGTACCTGGACCTGCCCGCGCAGCTCCCCGGCGGGCTGGGCAGCGCGGCGGTCCTCGACGAGTCCGGCATCGAGCTCTACGGGGCGGCGGTCGAGCAGGCGGCGGGGCGGCTGCCGGAGGCCGTGGACGGGCTGCGCCGCGACCTCGCGGTCCCGGACGGGCCGGTCGCGCTCGCGGGGTTCAGCACCGGCGGCGCGGCGGCGCTGCTCGCGGTGGCGCGCGGCGACGTCCCGGTCGGTGCGGCCGCGGCGGTCGCGCCGGTCGTCGCGCCGTCCCGGGCGGCGCGGGCCGTGGAGAAGCGCGCGGGCCGCGACCGGTCGTGGACGGACGCGTCCGTCGCGCTCGCCGAACGGCTCGACCTCGGCTCCCTCGCGGGCGACATCGCGGCGCGGGACGCGGAACTGCTGCTGGTCGGCGGCGCGAAGGACCGCGTCGTCCCGTCCGGGGAACTGACCGGGCTGCGGGACGCGCTGCAGCGGCACGGAGCGGCGGTGGAGACGGTCTCGTTCCGGATGGGGCACGCGCTCGCCGCCGAGCCCGGCACCGAGGCGCGCCCGCCGATCACCGAGGCCGTCCGGGTGGACGGCGTCCTGTCGGACTGGTTCCGCGACCGGCTCGCCGTGACCGACGCCCCGGACGGCGCGGACGCGGAGTCCGGCGACGCCCGGGGCGACGGGGTGGAACGGGAGCGGCACACGGCCGCGAGCGGCCTGAACTAGCCGCGCGACAGGACCTCGTAGCGGACGGAGACGACGCCGGCGGAGGTCCCGCCGATCTTCTTCATCGCCGCCCTGGACAGGTCGAGGCAACGGCCGCCCGCGTACGGGCCGCGGTCGTTGATGCGCACGACGACGGATTCGCCGTTGCTCTTGTTGGTCACGCGGACCTTGGAGCCGAACGGGAGCGTCTTGTGCGCCGCCGTCAGCTCGCTCGGGTCGAAGCGTTCGCCGCTGGCCGTCATCTGGCCCTCGCTGTAGAAGGACGCCTTGCACGAGCCGGAGTCGAGGACCTTCTCTCCCGAACCCCCCGACCCGCCCGAGCCGTCCGGCCTGGACTTCTCGGTCTTCTTCGGCTTCGGCGGCGCGATCCGCGCCGCGACCGAGTCGGGTTCATCGTCCCGCTTCGGCTCGTCCGGCCGCGGCTCCGTCGGCTCGGCGCTCGGCGACGGGCTCGCGCCCGGGCTCTGCTCGCCGGGCGGCGCGGACGGTGCGGGTGATGCCGACGGTTCCGATGATGCGGACGGTTCGGCCTGCGGCAATCCGTGTGCCGCCTGGGCCGCGCCCGCCGCGGCGCCGGTCTTGACGAACGCGAACGCGCCCGCCGTGAGGACGGCCACGGCCGCCCCGGAGATGATCAGAAGGGTGCGGATGCGCACCTGAGGTATGCGTACACGAGCACGCTTGCCACGCACGGACAATCCTTTGTTCGGGGACAGGACCCCGGACGCCCGGCGGTTCGCTCCGCCGTCCTCCGGCGCGTTCAGGCGACGTCCACGTCCCCGATCTCCGCGCCTTCCGCGTGCCGCTGCACGCCCGCGCCCGCGCCGTTCTCGACGGCCGCCGGCCGTTGTGGCGTCCGGTACGTGCGGCGGTGCGAGTTCACCGGTCCCGCGACACCGTGCCGGGCAGGTCCCCGGTCACCGTCGCACAGGTCCGGCGCGTCACTCTTTTCACTTTGGATCTCGATGGCGCCGCACAAGTTCAAGACCGTACGTCGGATCTCGCCTAGATCAAGACCGAACGCCGATGTTTGTGGGCTTTGTCACCCGCACTTTGCCCCTCGGAAGTCGATCAACTTCGCGGGGTGACCCCATTTCAAGATCGTCTTTACTCCGCATGGACGGGACGATCTCGGCCCTATAACGGACGGGCGGAACGTTCCGTGGAACGCCCCGCCCGTCGCGTGCTCCGGATTCAGCGGAGGCCGCGCACCGGCGGCTTCGCCGTGCCGGACGGCCCCCGCGCCGCGCCGTCGTCCGCCTTCAGCACCTCGACGACCTTGCCCTCGGTGAGCCCGAGGTCGCGGTCGAGCCGCGTGACGACCTCGTTGGTCTGGCCGACGATGTCCTCCTCGGTGGTCGGGGCGTGGTGCTGCTTCCCGGGGGGCGGCGCGGGCCGCGCGGCGTCGCGTCCCGCCGGGGCCGCCCGGCCGCCGGCCAGCTCGCCGATCTTGCTGTCCTCGATGTGGGCGGCGCTCTTGCCGAGCCGTTCGAACAGCCCCAGCGGGCCGCCGATCCGCACCGGCGTCTCCGCCGCGGGCTCGCCCGCCGCCGGGCCGGGCGCCGTCCGGTGGGACGACCGCAGGCCCGCGGCGCCGAGGTCGGGCGCGGCCCCCTGGGCGCCGCCGAGCACCCCGTCGACGGCGCCGGTCCCCAGGGCGGCGGCCTGCCCGGCCGTCGAGCCGACGGGTTCGGGCACCGCGTACGCCACCGGGGCGGCCTCCGCCGCCGTCCGGTAGAGCAGCGCGGTCGCCGGGCCCGTCTGCGCGGACGCGGGCGAGGCGAGGACGGCGGACGCCGCGAGCACCGGCGCGAAGACGAAGGTGCGCAGCAGCCCTTTGGCGGACCGGTTCATTGTTCCCCCCGGGAATTGTCGGATTCTCGACCCTGCACGTGCGTGCGTCCGCTGGTGCGGCGCACCGTCAAGCGGGCACGCTAGTACACCCGGGAGGCGCCGCGCGGAAATGCGGCGACGAGTTGGGGAAGACAATAATGATCCGCAAAAAGGATCAGTGACATTCCGCCCGAAGCGGGGGCGTTCCGGAACGCCCCCGCCATTGGTCCGGCGTCCGGTCAGTCGGCGGCGCCGAGCGTGATGGCCTCGTCCACCTCCTGCTTGCGACCGGCCAGCTCGGCGGCGTACCGCTCCTCGTCGACCTTCTCGGCGATCTCCTCGTCCTGCTTCATCAGCGCCTCGAGATCGGCCTTGGCATTGTCGAGGACGCCCATGTCCTCGTACGCCTTCTTCACCTTGTCGCCCCACAGCCCGACGTCCCGGACGCACGGGACGATCCGGCTGAACAACAGCGACTGGTACAGCGTGTACATGTCGGAGTTGTCGACGTACTCCATGCACTTGTCCATCGGCATGTCGAGCTGTTCGAACACCTCCCGCGCCTTGAACCGGTCGCGCATCAGGTAGCAGCCCTCGACGACGAATTCCTCGCGCTCGGCCCGCTCCTTGTCGGTGAGCTCGGCGTAGTAGTCCTTGAGCGCGAGCCGCCCGAACGCGACGTGCCGCGCCTCGTCCTGCATGACGTACGCGAGGAGCTGCTTGACCAGCGGGTTCGTCGACATGTCGCGGTACAGCCCGAACGCGGCGAGGGCCAGGCCCTCGATGAGGACCTGCATGCCGAGGTAGGGCAGGTCCCAGCGGCTGTCCTCCAGCGACTCCGCGAGGAGCTTCGCGAGGTCCTGGTTGATCGGGTAGTACATCCCGATCTTCTCGTGGACGAACTTGCCGTAGAGCTCGACGTGCCGCGCCTCGTCCATCGTCTGGGTCGCGGCGTAGAACTTCGAGTCGAGGTCCGGAACGGTCTGGACGATCCGCGCGGACACGTTCAGCGCGCCCTGCTCACCGTGCAGGAACTGGCTGAACAGCCAGGAGCTCTGGTGCCGGCCGAACTCGTCCTTCTCCTTCTGGGTCATCTTGTCCCAGATGTCGGAGCCGAACAGCGGGTTGAAGTTCTCCGGCAGGCCGGCGACGTTGACGGGATCGACCTCGAGGTCCCAGTCGATGCGCTTCTGCGCGTCCCACTGCTTGTCCTTGCCCTTCTGGTACAGGCTGAGCAGCCGGTCGCGGCCTTCGTCGTACTCCCAGGTGAAGCGGGTGTCGCCCGCCATGGGGACGTTCCACGTGTCCGTGGATACGGGCTCGGTGTAGAGGTCGTGGGAACTCACCGGGGGTCCTCCTCGGGGGGACGCGCCGCGCCGTCGCGACGCTGGGGTCTGGTTCCGCCCACTGCTTTACATGCTTTCGTAACATGTAAAGCCCGGGTAGATCCATACCCCCGGCCCAAACCCGGTCGCTCCGGTGAGGCCCCCCGTTACCGCGACTGGAGGGCGTCGAGCGCGACGGCCTGGGCGATGACCAGGCGACGGTCGAGCCGCGGGTCCCGGATGTCGACGACGTACCGGTCGCGGATCCCGATCTTCTTCTCCACCGAGAACACGATCTGGTCGCCCGCGTAGAAGTCGAAGTGGTACGGCCACGCGAACGGGACGGCGTCCACGAACGGGATGAACTGCCAGGCCCGCCGCACCAGTGCGACCGCCTTGTTGCGCTCGCTGCCGGTCGCCACGCCGAGCCCCGGCTGCTCCAGGTGCCAGGTGGAGGCGAGCAGCGACTTCTTGAAGTCCTTGCGGAACACCCCGATCGGCCGTCCGTGCGCGTCCGTGATGTCGTACGCCGAGGCCAGGTCGATGCGCTTGCGGGCCTTGAACCCGAGGATCGGGATGGTCTTGCGGTCGTCCGCGTACAGGGTGACCTGCTCCTTGAACGCCATCCGCTTCTGCTGCGCGAACGCGAGCAGCTCGCCCTCGCCGCCGCCGGGCGCCTCGGCGTGCACCTCGTACTGGTTCACCATCAGCCGGATCCGCTGCCGGATCAGCAGCCGCGTCTGCGCCTGGAACCGTTCGTCGTCCACCGGAACCACCCGTCCCCTCGTCGGTTTCGCCCGGAGTCTCCCATACCCGGTGCCGCCGCTCAGGACTGGCGGATGTGCGCGGCGAGGTACCCGTGGATGAGCCGCTCGGCCTCCGCGACGATCACCGGGTCGCCGTCCGGGCGGCGCCGGAACGCCAGCTTCAGCACCGCGTCCCCCGCCTCGACCGCGATGGCGAGCGCGGTCGCCAGCTCCGGGGTGTCGCGCACGCCGAACGTGTCCACGATCAGCGTGCGGAGCCGGTCGGCGACCACCGCGTTGTTGTCGGCGTCGGAGTCGAGCAGGTGCACGTCGGCGACGTCCCCGAACCGCAGCACCCGGAACCCGGGAACGGTCCGGTGCATCTCCACGAAGATGTCGATGATCGCGCCGACCGTGTCGGACCAGTCGGCGAAGCCGCCCTCGGTGAGCCGCGCGGAGACGCGCCGCCCGAACTCCTCCAGGTTCCGCTGCGCGAGGGCCTGCGCGACCGCCCGCTTGTCGGGGAAGAACTGGTACACCGAGCCGATCGCCACCTCGGCCCGCTGCGCGATCCGCGTGGTGGTCAGACCGTCGTAGCCGTCCTCGTCGAGGATCTCCGCGCAGGCGTCCAGCATCCGCTGGACGCGTTCGGCGCTGCGGCGCTGGGCGGGACGGCGGCGGAGCGGGGTGCGGATCTCGGTCACCCTGCCATTGTCCCCCCATTCCACCGCACCCGCGGCACGCCCGGCGCGGCCGGGCGGGTGCGGTGCGTCGTGATCGGCGCCTTCCCCGGCCTCGCACCCGGTGAGGTAGCGGCCCGCCGCGCCTAGCCGGCGGGCGTGCCCGCGGAGGCGGTGAGGAAGCCGTGCAGGGACGTCCGTGCGCGCTGGAGCTCGGCGATGCGGGTGTCGATGTCGTCCAGATGGCCCCGCAGGTGCCCGGTGACGCACGCCTGCAGCGTCTCGCCGTCCCAGCACGGCATGAGGTCGCGGATCGTCCGGGTGGGCAGGCCCGCCGCGAGGAGCGACCGGATGCGCCCGACGGTCTCGGGCGCGTCGTCGGTGTAGCTGCGGTGGCCGCCGGGCGTGCGGCGGGACGCCAGGAGGCCCTGCTCCTCGTAGTAGCGGAGCAGCCGCACGCTCACGCCCGTCCGGCGTGACAGCTCACCGATCTTCATGTGTCCCACCCCACACCGAGTCGCCTTGAACCTCACATACATGGCACCTTTTACGTTCGTGCCATGAACACAACACCGATCTCCCTGTACGGCTTCCTGCGCCCCAAGCCCGAACGTGCCGACGAGGTCAAGCGGCTTCTGTCGTCGCTCGTGGAACCTACACGGCGGGAGGAGGGCAACCTCCAGTACCACCTGCACGAGCACGAGGACGGACGGCTCTTCCTGTACGAGGTGTGGCGCTCACAGGAGGACCTCGACCTGCACAACCAGTACCCGCCACTGCGCGAGTTCCTGGACAACCTGGACGACTACCTGGCGGAGCCCGTGGACGGTTACTTCGACACGATGATCAGCCCGTATCCCGCGTGAGCGAGGACCCGTACGCGGAGCTGTACGCGGCGTTCGCCGGGGTGCCGCGCCCCGTCGCGGTGGAGGGCTGCCCCTGCTGCACCGGCCCGGACGAGGGGCGGCGGCTGCTCGCCCGGCCGCCGCGCTCGCTCGGGCCGGACGAGCTGTCCCGGTTCGCCGCGAAGGCGCTGACCACGTGGGGCGGACCGGAGGACGTCCGGTACTTCGCGCCCCGCCTGCTCGAACTGGCCGCCGAGGACGCGTTCACCTGGCCGGACCCCGAAGTCGTGTTCGGCAAGCTCGCCCGAGCCGGGTGGCGCGGCTGGCCGGAGGCGGACGCGGTCGCGAGGTTCCTCGCGGGATTCTGGACGCGGACGCTCGCCCGGTTCCCGTCGCGTCCGGGCGCGGGCACGGCGCTGTGCGCGCTCGCCGCGGTCGGCGTCGACCTCGCGCCGCTCCTCGGGGAGTGGGCGGAGTCGGCGGCGCGGGCGGACGGCGCCGCCGTGCGGCACCTGCACGGGTTCGCGCGCGACGACCTGGTGCGGCGGCGCGGCGGGCACCGGCTCGGCAACGCGTACTGGGAGGACGACCGCGCGGTCGTCGCCTGGCTGACGGGCGGCCCCGCGAGGGCGGCCGTCGAGGCGGCCTTCGAAGTGGCCTTCGAGCGGACGGACGACGCCGGACTGCCGGAGCTCCTGGCCGAAACCCACGGCCTCCTCACCCTCGAACACTCTGTGTGATCATGTGATCACTCTGGGGTTTCCCGTACCGGCACCCGGGTAGTGCCCCTGCACCAGCATGATCACCCGCGTGGCGGAGGTCCCAGATGAACGGTTGCGAAGCGCGCAGCCTCCTCCATCCCTACCTGCTGCTCCTGATCTACGAGCGGCCCGGTCACGGTTACGACCTCATCGACCGGCTGTCCTGCCTCGGGGTGTCGGACGTGGAGCCGGGCCACGCGTACCGGGTGCTGCGGGGCATGGAACGGGCGCGGCTCGTCGTGTCGACGTGGGTGCCCTCGGAGGCGGGCCCGGCGCGCCGCCGCTACGAGCTGACGCCGGAGGGCGTCGCCGACCTGGAGGCGTGGGCGCCGCGGCTCGCGCACCTCGGCGAGGTGATCACCTCGTTCCTGGCGCGCTGGAGCTCGGCGACGCGGGCGGCGGCCCCGGCGGCGCTCGACGGCGCGCGCGAGCCGCGGGCCGTCTCGTGGACGTGACGGCGCGGGCCGCCGTCCGGGAGGCGTTCGACCGGCGGACGGAGCCGGGCCGCGCGGTCGCGGACGACGCGGCGGCGATCGCGCGGGCCTGCCACGCGATGGCGGTGCGGTTCCACGCGGGCGGGCGCCTGATCGCGTTCGGCAACGGCGGCCCGTGCGCGGACGCGCAGCACGTGGCGGTCGAGTTCGTGCATCCGGTGGTGGTCGGCAAGCGGGCGCTGCCCGCGTTCGCGCTGACCGGGGACGTCTCCACGCTGACGGCGATCGCGGCGGCGGAGGGGTTCGACGAGGTGTTCGCGGCGCAGCTGCGGTCGCTGGCCCGGCCGGACGACATCGCGCTGGGGCTGTCGGCCGACGGCGGGTGCGCGAACGTGCGGCGGGGGCTGGAGGCCGCGGCCGGGATGGGGCTGCTGACGGTCGCGCTGACCGGCGGGAGCGGGGACGCCGGCCGTTCGGCCGACCACGTCCTGCGGGCCCGGACGGACGACCCGCTCGTCGCGAAGGAGGTGCACGTGACCGTCTACCACGTGCTGTGGGAGCTGGTCCATGTGTTCTTCGAGCATCCGGGGACGCTGCGGCGGGAGACGTCGCGGTGAGCGCGGCGGGCGTGCCGGAGTGCCATGACGGCGTGTGCGTGACGTGCTCGGACGCGGCGGCGCGCGGGCGGGTCCGCGAGCTGCTCGGCGACGGGCTGGCGATCGTCGACACCGACGCCGGCTCCGCGGAGGTCAGCGTGGCGCTGGTCGACGCGCGGGTGGGCGACGTCGTGCTCGTCCACGCGGGGGAGGCGATCGCGGTGGAGGCGTCGCCGTGAGGGAGGGCGCGTGAGCGGGATCGAGACGCTGTACCCGTTCCTGTACGAAGACGGGTCGGACCTCGACACGGTGCTGGCCGAGGTGCGCCGGTCGACGGAGGAGAAGGCGGCCGAGATCGTCGCGCTGCGGGAGTCGCTGTCCGACGCGATGGCCGGCGACCTGGTGGCGTGCGCGAAGCGCGTCGCGTCGTCCGTCATCGGCGGCGGGCGGCTGTACGCGTTCGGCAACGGCGGGAGCTGCACGGACGCGCAGGACCTCGCGCAGTTGTGCATGCGGCCGCCGCACGGCGCGCGTCCCGTCCCGGCGACCTGCCTGACCGGGGACGTCGCCGCGCTGACGGCGCTCGCGAACGACGTCGGGTTCGAGGTGGTGTTCGCGCGGCAGCTAGCCGCGTTCGGGCGTTCGGGGGACGTCGCGGTGGGGTTCTCGACGAGCGGCGGCTCGGCGAACGTGCTGGCGGCGTTCGCGGAGGCGCGCCGCGCGGGCATGGTGACGGTCGGGTTCGCGGGGTACGGCGGGGGTTCGATGGCGGAGGCGGGCACGGTCGACCACCTGTTCACGGTGCCGTCGGCGTCGGTGCATCGGATTCAGGAGGCGCAGACGACCGTGTACCACGTGCTGTGGGAGCTGCTGCAGCGGGCGCTGGACGGCCGGCTGTGAGCCTCCACGAGAAGGCCGCGGACGGGACGGGCCCGGGCGAGAAGGGCGCGGTCGAGAAGGGCGCGGTCGAGAAGGGCTCGGTCGAGAAGGGCGCGGACGGGCGGGGGCGGCTCCGGGTCCGCGTCGAGGGGACCGTGCAGGGTGTCGGGTTCCGGCCGTTCGTGCACGAGCTGGCGGGGACGTACGGGTTGTCGGGGTTCGTGGGCAACGACGCGTCCGGGGTGTTCGCGGAGGTCGAAGGGGACTCGGCGGCGCTGGCCCGGTTCGTCGGCGACCTCGGCGGCGGGGCGGCGCCGCCGCCGCTCGCCGTCGTCGAGCGCGTCGTCACCGAGCCGCTGCCGCCGCTCGGCGACCGGGGTTTCCGGATCGTCCCGAGCGATCGCGGCACCCGTGACGGCGACACGAGCGGCCCCCTCACGGGCGGCCCCCTCACGGGCGGCGGCGACACGGGCGGCGACACGGGCGAGGGGGCCGGTCCGCCCGCCGCGGTCGTCGCGCCGGACACCGCCACCTGCGAAGCGTGCCTCGCGGAGACGTCCGACTCGGACGCGCGGCGGCACGGGTACGCGTTCACGAACTGCACCCGGTGCGGCCCGCGCTTCACGATCGTCCGGAACGTCCCGTACGACCGGTGCAACACGACGATGGACGCGTTCGCGATGTGCGACGCGTGCGCCCGCGAGTACGGGGACGAGCGGGACCGCCGGTTCCACGCCCAGCCGGTGTGCTGCCCGGACTGCGGACCGGCCCTGCGCACGGTCGGCGCGGACGGGCGTCCGGTGCCCGGCGACCCGGTCGAGACGGCGGCACGGTGGCTGCTGGACGGGGTGATCGTCGCGGTGAAGGGCCTCGGCGGGTACCACCTGGCGGCGCTCGCCGACGACGAGGCCGCGGTGGCGCGGCTGCGGGCGGGCAAGCACCGGGAGCGCAAGCCGTTCGCCGTCATGGCGCCCGACCTGGAGGGCGCCCGCGCGCTCGTGCACGCGGACGCCGCCGCGGAGGCGCTGCTCGCCTCCCCGGCGCGGCCGATCGTGCTCGCCCCGCGCCGCCGCGGCGCGCGCGTCGCCGCCGCCGTCGCGCCGGGCAACCGGGAGCTGGGCGTGCTGCTGCCGTACACGCCGCTGCACCATCTGCTCGCCGCGCGCCTCGCCCGTCCGATCGTCCTGACCAGCGGGAACGTGGCGGACGAGCCGATCGTGACGGACGACGGCGAGGCGCTGCGGCGGCTCGCCGGCCTGGCCGGCGGGTTCCTGCTGCACGATCGCCGCATCCACACGCGGGCCGATGACTCGGTCGTCCGGGCGTTCCGTGGACGGACGTTGCCGGTGCGGCGCTCGCGCGGGTTCGTCCCGGCGCCGCTGCGGATGCCGTGGGCGTTCCCGCGACCGGTGCTGGCGTGCGGCGCGGAACTGAAGAACACCTTCTGCGTGGCGCGCGCGCACCACGCTTTCCTCTCGCACCACATCGGCGACCTGGAGAACTACGAGACCCTGGTGTCGTACCAGGACGGCATCGAGCATTTCTGCCGGTTGTTCGGCGTGCGCCCAGAGGTCGTCGCGCACGATCTCCACCCGGAGTACCTGTCGACCAAGTACGCCCTCGGCCGCGCCGCCCTCGATCTGGACGGCGTCGAACTCGTCGGCGTCCAGCACCACCACGCGCACATCGCGTCGTGCCTCGCCGACAACGGGACGGACGGCCCGGTCATCGGGGTCGCGTTCGACGGGCTCGGCTTCGGCGACGACGGGACGCTGTGGGGCGGCGAGCTGCTCGTCGCGGACCTGGCGGGCTACCGGCGCGCCGGGCACCTGGAGGCGGTGCCGATGCCGGGCGGGGCGGCGGCCGTCCGGGAGCCGTGGCGGATGGCGGCGGCCTACCTGACGGCGGCGTTCGGTGAGCACGCGCCGTGGCTCGGCGTCGCCGGGCGCAACCGGGACCGGTGGGCGGACGTCGTCCGGATGGCCCGGTCGGGGACGAACGCGCCCCTGACGTCGAGCGCGGGACGGTTGTTCGACGCGGTCGCGGCGATCGCGGGCGTCCGCGACACGGCCGGGTACGAGGGGCAGGCCGCGATCGAGCTGCAGCAGGCCGCCGACCCGCACGAGCGCGCCGCCTACCGGGCGACCGTGACGGACGACCTGGTCGTCCGGGGCACGGACCTGGTGCGGGCGGCGGTGGACGACGTCCTCGCGGGGGCGGGCCCGGGCGCGATCGCCGCCCGCTTCCACAACGGGCTGGCGTGGGCGGTCGTCCGCGCGGTCCGGGTGCTGCGCGACCGCACGGGCCTCGGCACGGTGGCCCTGTCCGGCGGGGTGTTCCAGAACGTGCTGCTGCTGGAGCGCGTCGTGTCCGGCTTGGAGGACTCGGGGTTCCGGGTGCTGACGCACTCGCGCGTCCCGCCGAACGACGGCGGCGTCGCCCTCGGCCAGGCCGTCGTCGCGGCCGCCAGGGACGCGCAGGGGATCGCCCGGGACGCGCAGGGGATCGCCCGGGACGCGCGGGGGATCGCCCGGGACGCAGCCGCTTCCTGACCGTGTCCCGGGCGAGCGGAGACCGGGGTCTCAGCAGATGCGGGGGAGCGGGTCGCCCACCAGCGTGTCGACGATGCGGGTGCCGCCGAACGCCGTCCGGAGCAGCACCAGGCCGGGCGGGTCGTCGCGGACGGTCCCGGCGATCGCGGCGCCCGCGCCGAGCGGGTGCCCGCGCAGCGCGCGGAGCGCCGCGTCCGCCCGCGCCCCGTCCACGACCGCGACGAACCGGCCCTCGCACGCCACGTACAGCGGCTCGATGCCGAGCAGCTCGCACGCGCCCGCGACCGCCGGGCGCACCGGCACCGCCGCCTCGTCCAGCACGACGCCGCACCCGGACGCGCCCGCGATCTCGTTCAGCACCGTCGCGACCCCGCCGCGCGTCGCGTCCCGCATCATCCGGACGCCGCCCGGCACCGCGTCGAGCAGCGCGGCGGTGAGGCCGTGCAGGGCGGCCGTGTCGGACATGACGTCGGCCTCCAGGTCGAGTTCGCCGCGTGCCAGCATCACGGTGACGCCGTGGTCGCCGATCGGGCCCGACACCAGCACCGCGTCACCCGGACGGACGGCCGACGCACCGAGCTCTGCGCGCGCGCCCGCGCCGTCGAGGACGCCGATACCGGACGTGGTGATGAAGCACCCGTCGGCCTTGCCGCGCTCCACGACCTTGGTGTCCCCGGTGACGACCGAGACGTCCGCGCGCGCCGCCGCGTCCGCCATCGACCGGACGATGCGGCGCAGGTCGTCCACCGGGAAGCCCTCCTCCAGGACGAACCCCGCCGACAGGTACAGGGGCCGCGCCCCGCACACGGCGAGGTCGTTGACCGTCCCGTTCACCGCCAGCTCGCCGATGTCGCCGCCCGGGAAGAACAGGGGCGACACGACGTGCGCGTCGGTCGTGAACACGAGCCGCCCGGCGGCCGGCGGCAGGACGGCGCCGTCGTCGAGCGTCTCCAGCGCGGGGTTGCGGAACGCCTCCACGAACAGGGCCTCGACGAGCGTCTGCGTGGCCTTCCCCCCGGCGCCGTGGGCCAGCGTCACGCGTTCCTCCCGGACGCGAGGACGGCGGCGGCGCGCGCGCTCGATGCGCTCCAGGACCAGCTCTTCACGGGACGTCTCCGCGGTCATGCCCGGCTCGCCTCCCGCACGCGCTCCCGCGTGAACCGGCCGAAGTTGTAGTACGCGGCGCACGCCCCCTCGGACGACACCATGCACGTCCCGATCGGCGTCTCCGGCGTGCAGGCCGTCCCGAACACCTTGCACTCCCACGGTTTCAGGACGCCCTTCAGCACCTCGCCGCACTGGCACGCCTTCGGGTCCGCGACCCGCACCCCCGGCAGGTCGAACAGCCGCTCGGCGTCGAAGCGGGCGTAGGCGTCGCGCATCCGCAGCGCCGAGTGCGAGATGAACCCGAGGCCGCGCCACTCGAAGTACGGGCGCGGCTCCATGACCTTCGCGATCGCCTCGAGCGCGCGGGGATTGCCGTCCCACGGGACGACCCGGGCGTACTGGTTCTCGACCTCGCTGCGGCCCTCGTCGAGCTGCCGCAGCAGCATGTGCACCGACTGCAGGACGTCCAGCGGCTCGAAGCCCGCGCACACGAGCGGCTTGCGGTACTCGCCGGCGATGAACTCGTACGGGCGGCAGCCGATCACCGTCGAGACGTGGCCGGGGCCGAGGAACCCGTCGAGCCGCAGGTCCGGCGAGTCCAGGATCGCCTTGATCCCCGGGATGATCGTCACGTGGTTGCAGAAGACGGAGAAGTTGCGGACGCCGTCCGCCTCCGCGCGCAGCACGGTCATCGCGGTCGACGGCGCGGTCGTCTCGAACCCGATCGCCATGAACACGACCCGCCGCTCCGGGTTCCGCTTCGCGATCTTGAGCGCGTCCAGCGGCGAGTACACCATCCGGATGTCGGCGCCCGCCGCCTTCGCGTCCAGGAACGAGCCCGTGCCGCCCGGGACGCGCATCATGTCCCCGAACGACGTCAGGATCACGTCCGGGTGGTCGCGGGCGATCGCGATGGCGTCGTCCACCCGCCCCATCGGGAGCACGCACACCGGGCACCCGGGCCCGTGCACGAGCCGCACCGTCTCGGGCAGGTAGTCCTCGAGGCCGTGCTTGTAGATGGTGTGGGTGTGTCCCCCGCACACTTCCATGAACTTGTAGAGCCGCCCCGGCTCGCACAGGGCGGTGATGCGCGCGGACAGCATCCGGGCCTGCTCCGCGTCGCGGTACTCGTCGACGAACAGCATTGGTCGCGCCTTCCGTTCGGTTCGTGGTTCCGGTTCAGTTCCGGCCGGGATCGATGTCCGACCCGCGGAGCGCGTCCAGTTCGTCGTCGTAAGCCGCGCCGAGCCCCCGCAGGAGCTCCAGGGTCGCGGCGGCCTCCGCCTCGTCGATCTTCGACATCGCGAAGCCGACGTGCACGAGCACCCAGTCGCCGAGGACGAGCCGCTCGCCGTCGAGCAGCCCGACGTTCACGGCGCGGCGCACCCCGCCGACCTCGACCTTCGCGACGTCCGTCCCGTCCCCCGGCAGCTCGACGAGCTCCCCGGGGATCCCGAGGCACATCAGCCCCGCCCTCCGGTCGCGGCGGCGGTCACATCTTTTCCATCTTGATGTAGCGCTTCATCGCCGGGTACTCCTTCACCAGCATGGCGAGGCAGGCCAGCGCGGCCACGGCCGCGGCGATCTTCCACATTCGCATGTCGTCTCCTTTCCGGGTGGTCCCGGCGGTCAGCCGGGCGGCAGGTTGGGCATGATCGGCAGGATCGCGTCGTGCTTCTTCGGGCTGATCCCGGTCGAGCGCCGCGCGTCCGCCGTGCCGTCCTCGTGGTGGCCCGGCTGCCTGCCGTAGTTGCCCTTCTTGTTGCCCATGCGCACGCCCCTGGTGTGGGACGGCGTGTCGGTCCTGACGTGGGGCTTGCCCACCCTGATCTCGGCCATGGTCAGGTCACTCCCTTCTCGGCCAGGTGTTCCCCGGCGCGGGCGTCCGTCCCCTCACCTGCGCGGACGGCCAGGTCGGCGAAGAAGCGCGCGATCTGCGGGCGCACGTCCCGGCCGCCGGACAGCCCCTTCCACGACAGCCGGACGGCGGCCACGAGGCGGTAGCAGTCGTCGATCGGCACCAGCCAGCGCTCGTCGGCGAGCCCGTCCCGCCCGGTCGCGCCGGTGTGGACGAGCAGGGCCTCGACCCCGGGCGCCATCGACCGCAGCGGCTCGCAGCGCTCGGCGGCCGCGGCCCACGCGGCGGGGTCGACGTCGCACCGGGTGGCGCCCGCCGGGCTCGGGTAGTGCGCGGTGACCCGGCCCTCGTCCGGGCCGTCGCCGTGCCGGACGAAGAACGCCAGGCCGACCGGGACGCCGAGGCCGTCGACGGGCACGCCGGGCAGCCGGATCCGGCGGCCCGGGACGAGCCGGAAGTGGCCGCGGCCCTCGGCGTCCCGGCCCGCCGCGTCCCGCTCGAACAGCAGGGCGCAGGCGCGGCAGGCGCACAGCAGCCCGTCCCCCCGCTCGTCGAGGACGTGCGCGTGCCCGCCGCCGTGGTCGTCCGGGATCGGTTCGGCGCACAGGTCGCAGCGCTCCGCGGCGTCGCGGCGCGCGGCCGCGCGGGCGACGAGTCGTTCGAGTGCGGTCATGCGGGTCCTCCCGGCGGCGGTGCGGTGCGGAACAGCGACTCGACGGGGACGAACGCGCCCGAGCCGGCGGCCGCGGGGCGTCCGGACGGCGCCCGCACCGGCTCGATCGCCGACAGTTCGGGCGCGACGCCGAGCACCGCGTCGCGGACCGCGTCCTCGACGGTTCCGGCGGCGTTCGCGGAGCCGCCGCAGCTCCCGCAGCCGCCGCCCGGCTCGTCCGGCAGCCGCACCCGCGCGACGCCGTCCTCGATCCCGTCGAGTTCCAGTTCGACGTCCGCGCCGTGCGAGCCGAGCTGCTCGCGGATGTCGGCCAGCGCCCGCGCCACCCGTTCCTCGACGGGCGCCGGGTGCACGTCGTGGAGCGCGAGCAGGTGCCCGACGAGGTCGTCGTCGGCGAGCGCGGAGACGACCCGCGCGTCGTGCGCGGCGCGGTCCATGACGCGGGCGAGGGCCTCGCCGTAGACCTCGGCGAGGGTCGCGACCGTGTCGAGGGCGCTTTCCGCCGTCCGGCCCGGCGTCCGCTCCAGCGCGGCGAGCGCCTCCTCGATGCGGGCCAGCCGCTCGGCGACGTCGTCCTCGCCGAGCCGCCGGGCGTCCCGCCGCCCGGCCGGCCGCCCGTCGCCCCGCCGCCCGTCGGCCCGCCGCCCGGCCGGCCGCCGCTCAGCCATGGGTCGCGCCGAACATCGGCGAGTGCAGCTTCTCGAGCTTCTTCCCCTTGCCGAGGTACATGTGGACGCCGCACGGCAGGCACGGGTCGAAGCTGCGGACGGCCCGCATGATGTCGACGCCGCGGAAGTCGTCCGGGCCGTTCTCCTCGAAGATCGGCATGTCCTGGACGGCGTCCTCGTACGGGCCGGGCGTGCCGTAGCTGTCACGCGGGCTGCCGTTCCACGGCGTCGGCGGGTACGGATGGTAGTTCGCGATCTTGCCGTTCTTGATCACCATGTGGTGGGACAGGACGCCGCGGACCGCCTCGTGGAAGCCGCAGCCGATCGCCTCGTCCGGCACGTCGAAGTCCTCGAACACCTTCGTGTCGCCCGCCCGGACACGTTGCAGCGCCTCCTCGACGAACTGCACGGCCATCGCGGCCGCGTACGCCACGAAGTACACGCGCGCCCGGTTCCGCTCGATGGCGTTCGACCACGGCGGGATCCGCCATTCGAGGGTCGTCTCCGGAAGCGCCTCGCCCTTCGGCAGGGAGATCTGCACGCTCCGCCCGGTCGACTTCACGTACGGGGTGTCGACGAGCCCGGCGAGCGCCGTCGTGTAGAGGCGGGCGAACGGGCCGCCGCCGGTGTCGAGCGCGAGATGCTCGCCGGTGTTCTTGTCGAACCAGCGAGGGCTCATCACCCAGCTGTACTTGTCGTCGAAGTCGCGCTTCTGCGGCGCCGGGAGCGTCGTCTGGTTCCAGGGATGCCGCATGTCGACCGGGTTGCCGAGCGGGTCGTGGGTGACGAACGGGTCCTCGTTCACCCAGTCGTCGTAGTAGGAGCTGCCCAGCAGGATGCGGATGCCGAGGTTGATGTCGACGAGGTTCGTGGTCAGCAGCTCGCCGTCCACGACGACGCCGGGCGTCACGTACATCGCGCGGCCCCAGCGCTCCATGTTCTCGTACTTGTAGTCGACGACCTCGGGGTTCTGGAACGCGCCCCAGCAGCCGAGCAGGACGCGGCGGCGGCCGACCTCCTCGTAGCCCGGCAGGGCCTCGTAGAAGAAGTCGAACACGTCGTCGTTCATCGCGACGGCCCGCTTGACGAAGTCGAGGATCCCGATCAGCCGGCTGAGGTAGTCGGTGAAGACGGTCGGTTCCGGCATCGTCCCGACCCCGCCCGGATACACCGTGGACGGGTGCACGTGCCGTCCCTCCATCAGGCAGAACATCTCGCGGGTGACGCGGCTGACCTTGAGGGCCTCCTTGTAGAGGGCGCCCTCGAACGGGTTGAACGCCGCCATGATGTCGCCGATCGTCCGGTACCCGTGGATGCCCGCGTTGGGCGCCTCGGTGTCGCGGGCCCGGCGCAGCACGCTCGGGTTCGTGTCCTTGACCATCGCCTCGCAGTAGTCGACGAAGACGAGGTTGTCCTGGAAGATCGTGTGGTCGAACATGTACTCGGCGGCCTCGCCGAGGTTCAGGATCAGCTCGGCCAGCGGCGGGTTCTTGATGCCGTACGCCATGTTCTGCGCGTACACCGAGCACGTCGTGTGGTTGTCGCCGCAGATCCCGCAGATGCGCGAGGTGATGAACCCGGCGTCGCGCGGGTCCTTGCCCTTCATGAACACCGAGTAGCCGCGGAACAGCGAGGACGTGCTGTGGCACTCGGCCACCCGCCGGTTCGCGAAGTCGATCTTCGTGTAGATGCCGAGGTTCCCGATGATGCGGGTGATCGGATCCCACGACATCTCGACGAGCTGCCCGGAATCCTCCGCCCCGGCCGGTGCCGGCTTCGTCTGCGCGGTGTGCGCCATGGGTCGTTCCCTCTTTCCGGTGTCGCGGGCCCCTACGGGCGGTACCGCGGGTCGTAGCCGCTGGTCAGCACGTCCTTGTTGTGGTGCCACTTCGGTTCCCGGTTCGCGGCGTGGTTGGTGATGCCGCGCATCCGGCGGATGAAGGCCCCGTACGGCTTGATCAGCATCGAGGAGAGGCTGCCGCCGGGCGGCTGGTCCATGAACGGCATGAACTTGTCCGGGAAGCCCGGCATCGTGCAGGCGATGCAGATGCCGCCGACGTTCGGGCAGCCGCCGACCCCGCCCATCCAGCCGCGCTTGGTGACGTTGCAGTTCACCACCGGCCCCCAGCAGCCGATCTTCACCTGGCACTTCGGCGAGTTGTAGTCCCGGCCGAAGTCGGCCTGCTCGTAGTACGCGGCCCGGTCGCAGCCCTCGTGGACCGTCTTGCCGAAGATCCACTGCGGGCGCAGCATCGAGTCCAGCGGGGGCGGCGGCGCGGCGCCCGCCGCGTGGTACAGCACCCAGGTCAGGGTCTCCATGAAGTTCTCCGGCTGCACCGGGCAGCCGGGGACGTTCACGATCGGCAGCGCCCCCGCCGACCGGAAGTCCCAGCCGAGGTAGTCGGCGAGGCCCATGCAGCCGGTCGGGTTCCCCGCCATCGCGTGGATCCCGCCGTACGTCGCGCACGTCCCGGCCGCGACGACCGCCCACGCGCGCGGCGCGAGCATGTCGATCCAGGTGTTCAGCGTCATCGGCTCGCCGGTGTCCGGGTCGTTGCCGAACGACGTCCAGTAGCCGTCCCCGTTGATCTTCTCGTTCGGGATCGACCCCTCGATGACGAGGATGAACGGCTCCAGCTCGCCGCGCGCGGCCGCCCGGAACGCCGCGAGGAACTCCTCGCCGCCGAGCGTCGGCGACAGCACCTTGTTGTGCAGGTTCACCTTGGGCAGGCCCGGGATCAGCCCGTTCACGACGTCCTCGATCGCCGGCTGGGACGAGGCCGTCACCGACACCGTGTCGCCGTCGCAGCTCATCCCCTCGGATATCCACAGGATGTGGATTTCGTCGAAGCCCTCCGGGGCCGTCGTCTCGCCTCGCTCGCGTGTCCGCGTCATGTCCGGGGCCTCCCTTGCATCCGATCGCGCAACCGGTCGTAGACGGCGGCCACCGGGGCCGCCACCGTGAGCGCCGGGGGACGGTCCGGGGCGTGCGGGTGCGGGCGCGTCGGCGCCGTCCCCTTCGCCTTCGCCAGCGCCCGCCCGAGCTCGAGCAGCGCCGTCCCGTCCACCGCCTCGCGGAGGCGCGGCATCAGCTCGCCCTCCTCCTCTTGGACGTGCTCCTCGACGTCGCGGCGCAGCAGCTCGATCAGTTCCTCCGCGCGCCCGCCGGTCCGGCCGTCCGACCGCGCCAGGGCGTCCAGTTCGGCCAGCGCCTCCTTCACCGCCATGTGCTCCGCCAGGTGCCGCCGCACCAGCTCCTCGTCCCGCAGCGCCTTCCCGGCGAACGGGTAGAAGATCAGCTCCTCGGCGGCGGCGTGCTTGGACAGCTCGCGCACGAGGATGTCGACGACGCCGTTGCGCTGCGTCGCGGACGCCGCCGCGTGGAAGTCGCGGAAGAGCTGCTCGACCATCCGGTGGTCGTGCGTGAGCAGGTCGATCGCGTCCATCTCCATCACGCGCTCCCCCGCTCGGGCTCCGGCGCGGGCTCCGGCGCGGCGTCCGGCGCCGCGACGGTGATCGACTCCAGCACCACGTCGTCGCGGCCCCGCGTCTCCACGTCCACGCCCCCGCACACCGGGCAGGCCGCGAGCTGCGCCGCCGACCCGACGGGCGTCGTGCCGCCGCAGTCCCGGCAGTGCACCGACAGCGGCTCCATGACCAGGTCGATGCGCGCGCCCTCGATCTCGGTCCCCTCGGCCGCCAGCCGGAACCCCTGGTCGATGACCTCCGGGTCGACGGGATGGCCGCCGACGCGCACCTTCACGCCGCTCACCGGGCGCCCCTTGGCGCGCCGGCGCGCGGCGTCGACGATCGCGTCGCACATTCCCATTTCATGCACTGGTCGCCTCCGTGTCGGTTCTGCGGATCTGGACGTCGCGGGGCCTCCCGGACACGCGCGCGGCCTCCTCGCGCGCGAGCCGCCCCACCAGCCGGACGGCCTCGTCCAGCGCGGCGGTCACCGGTGCGGACAGCCCCATCCGCTCCCCGACGTCCGCGGGCCGGCACCCGACGACGAGGACGCGCCCCACCCGGCCGCCCAGCCTGTGCAGCAGGCGCAGCACCGCGAGCGGATGCATGCCGTGGCCGTCCACCGGGGGCGCGCCGAACGCGCCGCCGTCGTCCGCGCCGTCCGCGTCCGCCCCGGCGCCGGTCGCGTCGAGGACGGCCAGCTCGCCGGGCCCCGCGCCGTCGAGCGGGACGGCGTCCACCATGATCAGCGTGTCGTGGCGGCCGTCGAGCAGTTCGTAGGCGAGGTGGACGCCGCGGATGCCGTAGTCGGTGACGTCCACGTTCTCCGGCAGGCCCGGCGCGTCCAGCCGCCGGACGACCTCGACTCCGAAGCCGTCGTCGCCCAGGAAGATGTTGCCGATGCCCGCGACGAGCACCCGGCCCGGCCCCGTCACCGCACGCTCCGCTCGTCCGCGAGCGGACCGTCCGGGAGCGGCCCGTCCGGGAGCGGCTCCACCTCGTCGGGCGCGAAGTACCGGAACCGCCCGTACCAGCGGTTCAGCTCGGAGGCCGGGTCGTCCTCGAGGGAGACCGCGAGGTGGCACGCGTCGTCGACGTCGGTCAGGACGGCCTCGACGGTCGCGGCGCGGCCGTCGAGGAACCGGTCCTGCGGATCGGTGCCGTGCGGCCGCGGGCGCAGCCGCACGCGGCTGCCGCGCGTCACCGCGACGCCGTCCACCAGCACCGTGCCGGAGCCGGCCGGGCCGTCCTGCGGCTTCGGCAGCGGACCCCGGGACCGGACGGCGCCGTGCAGCCGCCCGAGCACCTCGTGCGGCATCCCGTCGACCCGGTCGAGGATCTCGGCGGCGCGGGGGTCGGTGGCCCGCGCCTCCCGCTTCTCCGCGTCGGTCAGCGTCATCGTCCGCAGCGACAGGATCTCGTCGATCTCCGTCGCGTCGTGCAGGTCGCCGGGGCTCTCCGGCGCGATCCGCGGGTGGTCGTACAGCAGGATCGGCGCGGACAGGACGAGCCCGCGCTCGCCCTCGGGCCCGGCGAGCACCGGGAACGCGTGCACGTTCGCGCATTCGCGGGTGGCGTGCTCGGCCCACTGCGGCGGGTCCAGCAGCGACACGAAGGCCCCGTCGACGGCGGCGATCATCGTGTGCGCGGCGAGCAGCGACCAGCGCAGCGCCTCGTCCCGGGACGCGGCGGCCCGGTCGGCGGTGTGCCCGTTCTCGACCCGGACCCGCAGCCGGTGCAGCGGGAACGGCGCGTCGCAGCGGGACGCGGACAGCGTCACGACCGCGTCGACGTCGAGACGGCGCCGGACGACCCGGCCGCCCCCGGGGCGCCCGGGCGGCGCGACGTCCTCGTGCTCCTCGCCCGCCGGGGCGCGGACGGCGAACCGCCGCTCGCCCGCGAGCAGGTCGGCCAGCGGCGCCGCGACGTCGAACTCGTGCGGGACCGCCTCGTCGAACGGCACGTGCGGGCCGAGCGCGGCGACGTCCTCGAACGTCCCGTCGGGGCGGCGGCGCTCGACCGTCCGGCGCTGGACCTGCAGGAACCGCAGCCGGCAGGTGATCGCGGCGTCGTCGGACGCCTCCAGCAGGCATTCGGTCTGCTGCCACCACGACTCGGCGGACCCGGCGACGCCCGTGTCGTCGAGCCCGTGCGCGTCCGCCCACGAGCGCGGCGTGAGCACCCCGAACTGCCAGCGGACCCGGTTCTTGCCCGACGAGCGGCGGTACGGGTACAGCAGGTAGCCCTCGTACAGGATCGCGTCGGCAACCGCCCGCACGCTCTCGAAACCGGTCGCCGCCATCGCCTCTCTCCCACTGCCCGGAACGCCCCGCGCGCCCTTTTTCGGGTCTATCAACGGGCCGGCGATCCGCGTAAGTGGCACCCGCCGATAAGTGACGGCGTCACCTACCGGTTCGGCGCGCGGCGTGCTGTAATCGCGTGACGCGGAACTGCGGCAGTCCGGGGGGCCGGGATGGGAAGGCGCAGGCGGCGGCGGTACGGCAGGGTCGTCCGGGCGGGCGCCCGCGGCGGTGTCGCGGCCATGGCGATGACCGGGCTGCGCACGGTCACCGCGGCCACCGTGCCGCGGCAGACGAGCCCGCCGGCGGCCATTGTCGAAGAGAACGCCCCGCAACGGTTGAGGAAATTGCCAAAACGGCAACGCGAAGCATTGACCGAAATCTTTCACTGGATTTACGGGGCGGGCGGCGGCGTGCTTTTCGGACTCCTGCCGGACCGGGTCCGCGGCCGGCGCCTGGCCGGCCCGGCGTACGGGCTGGCGGTCTGGCTCGGCTACGAACTGGTCGTCGGTCCCGCCCTCGGCGTCGAGCACTCCCGGCACCGCCGCGAGACCTGGCGGGCGGCCGTCGCGCTCGACCACCTGCTCTACGGCGTCGTCGTCGCCGGCCGCCTCGCCCCCGAGCCGGCCGCCGTCACGCGGCCCCGCCGGCGCCTTCCCCGTCTTCCCGGACGCGGCGCATGAAGTAGTGGACGGTGACGATCGCCAGCAGCGGCCCCCAGGCGAGGAACGGCGCGTAGGCGAGCGTCATCACCCAGGCCGCGGCGCCCTCCGGGGCCTCCGGCGCCGACATCGCGTCCGACCAGTTCGCGGCCGACGCGAACCCGATCAGCGTCACCGCGACCGCGCCCAGCGACGCCGCGCCGACCGCGAACGCCACCGGCACGCGGCGCCCGCCGACCAGCGGCAGCCACCGGGGGAACACCTCGCCCCACGGCCGCACCAGGCCGAGCGTGAGCAGCGCGAGGCACTCGGCGAGGACGCTCAGCGCGAACACGTACGGGGTGCCGATCGGGTGCGGGAAGTCCACCATGTCACCGCCCTCGGCGAAGCCGAGCGGCACGCCGAGGCCGAGGGCGATCCGCCAGAGCCCGGACGGCAGCACGGTCAGCGGGACGAGGCGCGCGACCCGGTCGGCCCACCGGGGCACGGGCCGCCCGGTGCCGGTAGGGCCCGCGTCGGGCCGGGCGGCGGCGGGCTGTGCGGTGGCGGTCATGACGGCCTCCTGGGGCGCTGCTCGGGACGCCTCCATGCTCGCCACCGCGCCCCTTCGGGCACGTCCCTCGCGGGTACCCGGCGCTCACCCGCGCGGGGGAAACCGGCGGCGACGGCTCAGCCGCCGCGCGCCTCGCGCTCGATGCGGTCGAACTGGGCGCCCATCGCCTCGGCGAGCGCGTTCGCGCCCGACAGCGGCCGCACCATCACCATGAACTCGGTGATCTTCCCGTGCGCGTCGTGCCGGATGAAGTCGCAGCCGTCCAGTTCCCGGTCGCCGACGCGGGTTTTGAACACCAGCGCGTGCTCCCGGCCGTCCGCGCCGTCCAGCTCGCTCACGTAGCGGAAGTCCTCGAACACCCGGAACACGCCCCGCAGGATCGCGGCGGTGATCGCCTTGCCCTCGTAGGGCCGGTGCGCGACCGGGCTGACGAACACGACGTCGTCGGCCAGCAGCGCGATCGCGCCGTCGACGTCGCCCGCCTCCACGGCCTTCCGAAACGCGTGCATGTCCCACCTCCATACTCAATTCGTTTACTAGGTGCGGACGACACTATCTCCTAGTCAACTCATTGAATAGTCAACGCGGTTGGTAGGTTGGCCGGCATGGCACTGCGACACGCGGTCCTGGCCGCGCTGCTGGAGGGCGAGGCGTCCGGCTACGACCTCGCCAAGATCTTCGACTCCTCGGTCGCGAACTTCTGGATGGCCACGCCGCAGCAGCTCTACCGCGAGCTCGACCGCATGGCGGCCGAGGGGCTCGTCGCCGCCCGCGTCGTCCGGCAGGAGCGCAGGCCCGACAAGCGGCTGTTCACGCTCACCGATGCCGGGCGCCGCGCCCTGCACGACTTCACCGCCGCGCCGCCGCGCCCCGGCGCGATGCGCGACGACCTGCTCGTCCAGGTCCAGGCCGTCGACGCGGGCGACGCCGACGCCGTCCGCCGCGCCGTCGCCGAGCGGGCCGAGGGCGCGCGCGCCAAGCTCGCCCGCTACGAACGGCTCCGCACGATCCTGCTCGGCGGACGCACCGAGGAGGAGCACCTCGCGCACGCCGAACGCGTCGGCCCGTACCTGACCCTGCTCGGCGGGATCGCCTTCGAGCAGGAGAACGTCCGGTGGGCCGAACGCGTCCTCGACGTCCTGCGGCGCCGCTCGTCCAGCCGGACCTGACCCGCCGGCTACCGGACGGGGTGGCGCAGGATCGGCAGGAGATCGTTGCTCACGGCTCCAGCCCGGCGTCTCCCCCGGTGGGAGAGTCCACCGGCCGCCGCGACGCGGTTCGGCGGGTCACCGTTCGCGCGCCGCGGTTCAGGGGGTCGCGGTCGGCCGGGCGTTGAGGCCGGTGCACTCGCGCAGGCCGTTCCAGCGCTTCACCTCGGCCTTCGCCGCCGAGCCCTTGAGCGGGATCGGGACGCCGCCCTGGATGCTGACGGGCATCCACTTGTCCTTGGTGACCTTGCCGTCCTCCACCCTCAGCGCCAGGATTCCCGAGCGCGCGCTCTGGCCCCGCGCGGAGGAGAACAGGAAGTTGCCCATGCCGTAGTGGATGTAGGCGCCGTTGTCCATGTAGCCGCCGCCCAGGGGGATGTGGGCGTGGCCGCCGACGATGATGTCGGCGCCCGCGGCGGTGAGCTCCTGGGCGAGCGTCTTCTGGCGCGGCAGCGGGCAGGGGTTGAGCTCCTGCCCCCAGTGCACGTGGACGACGACGAGGTCGGAGCCCTCCGCGGCCTCCTTCACCGCCTGCACCATGCGCGGGACGTCCTTGGCGGACGCGAGCCCGGGCTTGGTGTCGGTGGCCGTCCACTCCTGGATCAGGTGGTCGTCGAGGACCTGGGTGGCGCCGACGATCGCGATCTTGTTGCCCTTCACGGTGACCCGGTACGGCTTGTACGCCTCGGCGGCGTTCATCCCGATCCCGACGGTCGGGAACCTGCTCTTCTTGATCGCCGCCATGGAGTCGCGCAGCCCCGACACCCCGTAGTCCATGCCGTGGTTGTTCGCCATGGACGTCACGTCCACCCCGGCGGCCTTCAGCGCGGTGAACGCCGACGCCGGGGCGCGGAACGCGTACGTCTTCGGGGCCTTCGTCCCGCCCTCGGTGATCGCCGTCTCCAGGTTCACCATGGCGAGGTCGGCCTTGCGCAGGGTCTTCGCGGTCGGCCCGAGCGCGGTCTCGGGCTCCCGCAGACGGGCCCGGAGCTGGTCGTGGAAGTGGGTGTCGCCCGCGAACGCCAGCACGATCGGCTGCTTGGCGGGTTCGGACGGGCTGGGCGGGGCGGCCGGCGGCGCCGAGCTCGCCGGGGAGGTGGCGCCCGCGGCCGGGGGCGTGTCCCCGCCCGTCAGCCCGCACGCCGCCGAGGCGAGCAGCGTCCCCCCGGCCGCGGCGGCCGCCGCGATCCTGCTCCGCCGCATGTTCCCGCGCACCTTGTTCATGTGGACCGGCCTCCGCTCGGGCTCGCGTGACGGGACGAGCATGCCATGCGAGTACCACTGCGATGGCCCGCGACCTGCGCGTTCGGCGAAATGGTGATGCAGGTGAGACCTCCCGCGCACGTCCGGTCCGGCGCCGGGCGCCCCGCTAAGCCTGTACGATTCGTTTTCTTGAATCATTCGTGTTTAGGGGGTACGTTGGGTCGCATGACCGCCACCGAGACGCCGAGCATCGCCGCCGAACTGCGCGGCGCCGGGCTGCGCGTGACGGCGGCCCGGGTCGCCATCCTCGACACCGTCCGCGCCGGGAACCACCTCGGCGTCGACGCCGTCGCCGAAGGGGCCCGCGAGCGCGTCGGCCACGTCTCGCTGCAGGCCGTCTACGACGCCCTGCACGCGATGACCGCGGCGGGACTGGTGCGGCGGATCGAACCGGCCGGCAGCCCCGCCCGGTTCGAGGGCCGCACCGGCGACAACCACCACCACCTCGTCTGCCGCCGCTGCGGAGCGGTCCGGGACGTCGACTGCGCCGTGGGGCACCCGCCCTGCCTGGACCCCGTCGACGACTCCGGATTCCTCGTCGACGAGGCGGACGTCACGTTCTGGGGCCTGTGCCCCGCCTGCCGTCCCGACGCGGCGACCGCGGGCCGCGGATGAGCGCCGTCCGCGCATCCGGGCCCCCGACCGGCACGAACCCGTTCAGCGGAACGTCAACCCCGCGCACCACCATGCACCAGAGAGGAACCGCGCCCATGTCCGAGAGGCCGACCACCACCACCGACGCCGGGATCCCCGCCCCGAGCGACGCGCACTCCCAGTCCGTCGGCCCGAACGGCCCCCTGCTGCTGCAGGACCATTACCTCATCCAGAAGATGGCGCACTTCAACCGCGAGCGCGTCCCCGAGCGCGTCGTCCACGCCAAGGGCGGTGGCGCGTACGGCGTTCTGGAGATCACCGAGGACGTCAGCCAGTTCACCCGGGCGAAGCTGTTCCAGAAGGGCGCCCGCACCGAGTCGCTGGTGCGGTTCAGCTCCGTCGCCGGCGAGCTCGGCTCGGCGGACGCGGGCCGCGACCCGCGCGGCTTCGCGATCAAGTTCTACACCGAGGAGGGCAACTACGACCTCGTCGGCAACAACACCCCGGTCTTCTTCATCCGCGACCCGCAGAAGTTCTCCGACTTCATCCACTCGCAGAAGCGCCGCGCCGACAACCACCTGCGCGACAACAACATGCAGTGGGACTTCTGGACGCTCTCGCCCGAATCGGCCCACCAGGTGTCCTGGCTGATGACCGACCGCGGCACCCCCGCGTCGTGGCGGCACATGAACGGGTACGGCTCCCACACGTTCCTCTGGTACAACGCCGCCGGTGAGAAGTTCTGGGTGAAGTACCACTTCAAGACCGACCAGGGCATCAAGAACTTCACCGCCGAAGAGGCCGACGCCCAGGACCCGGACGTCCACATCCGTGACCTGTACACCGCGATCCAGCGCGGCGACCACCCGTCCTGGACGGTGCAGGTGCAGATCATGCCGTTCGAGGACGCGGCCGACTACCGGTTCAACCCGTTCGACCTCACCAAGGTGTGGCCGCACGGCGACTACCCGCTGATCACCATCGGGAAGTGGACGCTGAACCGGAACCCGGAGAACTACTTCGCCGAGATCGAGCAGGCCGCGTTCGAGCCCGCCAACTTCGTCCCCGGCATCGGCCCCTCCCCGGACAAGATGCTGCAGGGCCGGCTGTTCTCCTACCCGGACGCCCACCGGTACCGGATCGGCGCGAACTACCTGCAGCTTCCGGTGAACCGCCCGCACTCGCCCGTCCACACCTACAACAAGGACGGCGCGATGGCGTACCACAACTCCGGCGACCCGGTGTACGCGCCGAACTCCGTCGGCGGCCCGCAGGCCGACCCGGAGCTGTGGAAGGGCGAGGGCTACGAGGTCGCGGGCGAGATCGTCCGCAGCGCCTACCGGCTGCACAGCGAGGACGACGACTTCGTGCAGCCGCGCGCCCTGTGGGAGAAGGTCCTCGGCGAGACCGACCGCGACCACATGGTGCACAACATCCTGCTGCACGCGAACGCGCCCGAGGTCACGGCCGACATGAAGAAGCGCGTGGCCGAGTACTGGCGCAACGTCCAGAAGGACCTGGGCGACCGCGTCGCGCAGGGCCTCGGCGTCAACGGCTCCTGACCCTCCCCGCGTGACGAGCCAGGGGCGGCCCCGGACGGGGCCGCCCCTTTCCATGTCACCCCGCTTCCCCGCCGCTCCCTACTTCGCGGGGGGGATCTGCCCGGCCCGGTCGGTCACCGCCATGCGGATCTCGGCCGCCGCGTAGAGCACGTCGCCGTGCTCGCCGGGTACGTCCTCCGCGCCCGGCGAGGCGGACGCGCCCGGCGGGCGCCACGTGCCCTTCATGTCGACGATCTCGCGTTCGCCGAGGAACGCGTACGTCTCGGCGTCGAAGATCAGCTCGTGCCGCACCCCCTGCCACGTCTGCCCCACGGCGATGCCCGCCCGGCCGGCCAGGTCCGTCACGTCGCGGATCACGGTGACGCCGGGGATCCCGGCCGCCGCCGCGAAGAGCACCGACAGCGTCTCCGGCTCGACGTAGCGTTCCCTGATCGTGTCCCCGACCGTGATGAAGGCCTGCACGTCCGGCGGGTTGTCGCCGTTGGAATGCCGGTAGAGCCACCGGCGCATCTCCGCGACGCCGGACGGCAGACCGCGCACCCGGACGTCCCCGTTGCCGCAGTCGGCCGGGGCGTCCGCGGGATCGACCGGCAACGGCCGTCCGGTCTCGATCGCGGCGTTCTCCCGCTCCTTCCACGCCGCGTTGCCCGCGCACGTCCACACGCCGTCGTCGGTCTCGGAGTTGCGGATCAGCCCGGCGCGGCTCCCGTCGACCGAGAACCAGGCGCGGCGCAGGTCGGTCCTCCCGTACTGGTACTGCTTCGACTCGAAGTAGAAGAACTGGTCGGGTCGCGGGCGCAGGACGGGGGTCGCGGCGGCGGCGCGGGACGCCCGGTTCAGGACCTCGACCGCGCCGACGTTCAGCGTCGCCGAGGGGGACGGGCCCGCCGGCGGGGAGCCGCCCGGCGCGACGGCGATCGCCACGGCCGTCCCGAAGGCCAGCCCGAACGCCGCGACGGCGACGGCGGCGCGGCGCGGGCGCGGCGACCGGGCGGGCGCGGCCCCGGAGTCCGCGAGCTCGGTGAGCAGGTGGGCGCGGCGGACCTGGTGCCGGCCGGGCGGCAGGTCGCGGCGCGGCGGGGGTGCGAGATCGTTCATGATGCCTCCTCCGTAAGGCTCAGGGTCGGCCGCTCGGCTCCTCCGCCGGTCGCCGGCGGATCCGGCGCTGTGTCCGGTCGCGCTGTGTCCGGTCGCGCTGTGTCCGGTCGCGCGGTGCCCGCGGGGCCGGGGACGTCCCGGAGCCGCGCCCGCGCCCGCGCCAGCCGGGACCGGACGGTGCCGATCGGGACGCCCAGCGCCGCCGCGGCCTCTGCGTAGTCGAGCCCCTCCCACGCGCAGAGGACGAGCACCTCCCGCTGCCTGCGGGGGAGCTTCCGGATCGCGGCCGTGACCTCGCGCATCCGGCGTTCGGCGTCCAGCCGCGCCGCCGCCTCGTCCGCGCCGTCCGGCGGGGAAACGGGCGCGGGGATGCGCGCGAGGGCGTCCCGGTGCCGCCGCAGGCTCCGCCGGTGGTTGTTCAACACGTTGGTCGCCACGCCGTACAGCCAGGGCAGCAGCGAGTCGGACGGCGGGTCCACCTGCGCGCGGCGGCGCCAGGTCTCCAGGAAGACGACCGAGGTCAGGTCCTCCGCCTCCGACCAGCTCGCCGTCCGGCGGAAGCAGTAGTTGTAGACGGTGCGCGCGTGCCGGTCGAACAGCACCGCGAAGGCGTGTTCATCCCCGTCGCGGGCGCGCCGCCACAACTCGGCGTCCGTGGGGGTGTGCGGGTTCATAACCGTGTTGTGTCCGCTCACCGATCGAGGTTCCAGGAACGTCGATTACATCCGGCGTCATGGCGTGCGGCCACCTGTTCGGCGACCCGCCGGCGATCCCGATGCCCGACCTCGACCGCACCGACCACCTGCCGATGCCGGGCGCGAACCCCCTCGAGTCCGACGGCGGCGTCTGCTCGTCCCCCGAATTCCCGGACGGCTCAAAGCGATCAAGGCGTGCGGCGCCCCTTGCAAAAAGCTCACTAACACCAAATACCGCCGCTGAGCGCGACGGTATTGGCGATGACCCCCGAATGGGTTTTCTTAGGTGTAATTGGCGAACTGTGTGTAGTCGTTCCAGATGTAGCCCTTGGTGCCAGTGCAGCAGTCCGAGTGCCACCACAGGTTCCCGTAACTGTTCACGCATCGCTTGTCGACACGGAAAAGCGTACGGTACGACCACCTGTCGATCACTCTGGACGACCCGTAATAACTGGTGTGCACCGCCGCGCCGCCGGGCTCGATGACCCGCCTCATATGCGGCGTCCAGTCCTGGCACCCGGCCGCCAGGGGAGTGGCTGCGGCCTTCTCGCTCGCCGTTGCGCTCGGAATGGCGAACGTAACAGGCGCCCAACCCACGGTGAGCGCCACGGCCGCCATGGACGCGATTCGCTTGCTCTTCGCCCGCATTTCGAACTCCCTTCGGGGGGATCTTGCACTTTGATCATCAGCGTGCCGTGATCGCCTGTCAAGTCCCTAATTGGAGGTTTATTTCGATGACCCGGGGGGCACCCCGTGCATTGTCGCGGTCGACGACAGGCTCCGATCGTCAAGTTGTGCCAGATCACGACGCGTGAGGCCGACAACCGCTGCGCGCGGGCGGACGACCTCCGGCGTGCGGAATCTCGGGCGCCCGGGCGAGATAAATGGCCGTGAAAGCCCGCGAGCGGCTGACGTTTATGAACCGGAATGTGTCGACCGTCCACTCTGGCCGCAAGCGCCGCTCGGTGGTCGACGTAGATGAGAGCGTGCACCCGCACTCGATGACGTCGTCGTGCAGCCGGTAGGCGCTGCGGACGATCTCGCCCGCGACCTCGCAGCCCTCGCCCTTCCACGGCTCCGGGTCGGCCTCCGGCCCGCCGCCGGTGTGCGGCTGTAGCAGGCCCGCTACTCGGCGTCGGTGAGACTGTGCGCGTTCATAGTCGCCTTGTGTCCGCTCACCGATCGAGGTTCCGGGAACGTCGATTACATCCCGGGTCATGGCACTTGGCAGGAACTCGCGGCATCATGAGAAACCGATTCCAGTTCGGTTAGGGGATGTCCAGATGGGCGAACGCACGGCCTTCCGCACCTGTCCGCTCTGCGAGGCCCTCTGCGGCCTGGAGCTCACCCTGGACGGCTCGGGCCGCGTCACCCGGGTCCGCGGCGACGAGCACGACCCGTTCAGCAAGGGGTTCATCTGCCCCAAGGGCGCGACCCTCGGCAGCCTCGACGGCGACCCCGACCGGCTCGCGGAACCGCTCGTCCGCAAGGGCGACGAGCACGCTCCGGCGAGCTGGGACGAGGCGTTCGAGGCGGTCCGCGCCGGGATCGCCGGCGTGGTCGAACGGCACGGCCGCGACGCCGTCGCGGTCTACGTCGGGAACCCGACGGCCCACTCGATCGCCGGGCCGCTCTACGTGGGCGCGCTCGTCAAGGCCCTCGGCACCCGCAACCTCTACACGGCGAGCACCGTCGACCAGATGCCGAAGCACACGTCGTGCGGCCACATGTTCGGCGACCTCCTGGCGATCCCCGTCCCCGACCTGGACCGCACCGACCACCTGCTGATGCTCGGCGCGAACCCGCTGGAGTCGAACGGGAGTCTCTGCTCGGCCCCCGACTTCCCCGGCCGGCTCAAGGCGATCAGGGCGCGCGGCGGCAAGGTCACCGTCGTCGACCCGCGCCGCACCCGCACCGCCGCGCTCGCCGACGAGCACCTGTTCATCCGGCCCGGCACCGACGCGTTCTTCCTCATCGCGCTCGTCCACACCCTGTTCGCCGAGGACCTCGTGTCCGGCCCGCCGGACGGCCCGGACGGCCCCCGCGCCAACGGGCTCGACGACCTGCGCGCCCTCGTCGCCGACTTCGCGCCCGAACGGGTCGCCGACGTCACCGGGGTCCCCGCCGGCGTGATCCGCCGCACCGCCCGGGAACTGGCCGCCGCGCCGCGCGCCGCCGTCTACGGGCGCATGGGCACCACCACCCAGGCGTTCGGGACGGTGAACAGCTGGCTCGTCGACGTCCTCAACGCCCTCACCGGCAACCTCGACCGCCCCGGCGGCGCGATGTTCCCGAAGCCCGCGCACGTCCCCGCGTACCGGCGGCGCAGGCCGTTCACGACGGGACGGTGGCGCAGCCGCGTCCACGGGCTGCCCGAGGTGAACGGCGAACTGCCGGTCGCCACGCTCGCCGACGAGATCGAGACGCCGGGCGACGGGCAGGTCAGGGCGTTGATCACCATCGGCGGGAACCCGGCGCTGTCCGCGCCGAACTCCGCGCGGCTCGACCGCGCGTTCGCCGGGCTCGAGTTCATGGTGTCGGTCGACCCGTACCTGAACGAGACGACCCGGCACGCGAGCGTCGTGCTGCCCCCGCCCCGTCCCGTCCAGACCCCGCACTACGACATCTCCCTCACCGCGCTCGCCGTCCGGAACTACGCCCGCTACTCGCCGCCCGCGGTGCCCCTGGACGGGCGGCCGAGCGAGGCGGAGATCATCGCGCGGCTCGCGTCGCAGGCGTCCGGGACGGACGGCGACCCCGCCGCCCTCGACGACGCGATCATCGCGTCGACGCTGGCGAAGGCCGCCGCGCACGAGGGGTCGCCGGTGCACGGCCGCGACCCCGGGGAGATGCACGCGATGCTCGCCGGGTCCGGTACCCCGGCCGAGCGGCGGCTCGACATGATGCTGCGGCTCGGCCCGTACGGCGACGCGTTCGGCGCCGTCCCGGACGGCCTCACCCTCGGCCGGCTCCGCACCGACCACCCGCACGGCGTCGACCTCGGCGCCCTCGAACCCCGCCTCGGGGAAGTGCTCTGCACGGCGTCCGGCCGGGTCGAACTGTGCCCGCCGCCGCTCGCCGCCGACGTCGACCGCCTCCGCGCCGCGCTGGCGGACGGGCCGCACACCGGGACCGTCCTGATCGGCCGCCGCCACCTGCGGTCCAACAACAGCTGGCTGCACAACGTCCCCGAGCTGGTGCGCGGCTCCAACACGTGCACGCTCCACCTGCACCCCGACGACGCCTCCCGCCTCGGCGTCGCGGCCGGTGACGGCGTCCGGGTGACGTCGCGGGCGGGCTCGGTCGAGGCGGTCGCCGAACCGACCGACACGATCATGCCGGGCGTCGTCAGCCTCCCGCACGGCTGGGGCCACGACCGTCCCGGCACCCGGACGGGCGTCGCGCGGCGGCACCCGGGCGTGAACGTCAACGCCGTCACCGACGAGCGGGACATCGACCCGCCGTCGGGCACCGCGGTGCTCAACGGCGTGCCGGTCACCCTGGAACGCGTGGGCTGACGCCGGTCACGCCGTCCCGAACAGCTCCGCGAACACGTCCGTCATCATCGCGCGCCCCTTGTACTCGCCGACCTGCGCGGCCGGGAGCGGCATCGCCGTCCCGTCCGCGCCGGGCATCTGGCCGACGCCGCCGTCCGGGCCGAGCGGCAGCAGGATCCCCCGGACGGGCGACGGCGTGTAGACCGACGGCGGCGCCTCGCCCCGCACCTGCGCGGCGATGTTCGCCGCGATCACGTCCGCGTGCCGCATCGCGTGCCCCGCCATCTTCGCCTCGGGCACGTCGGTGATGTCGCCGAGTGCGTAGACGTGCCCGTGCCCGTGGACGCCGAGCCGCCCGGTGACCCGCAGCCGCCCGTCCCCGGTCCGCACGTCGCCCAGGCCGCCCCCGAGGTAGTCGCCGTTCGGGCGCACGCCGTGGGCGCGGAACCAGATGTCCGCGGTGATCTCCGCGTCGCCCGCCCGGACGGTGAACGTCCCGGCGACCGCGGGTTCGACCGGCGGCGCCGCGAGGGACGTCCCCGTCCGCAGGTCCACGTCCAGCTCCGCGAGCTGCCGGTGCAGTTCCTCCCGCACCTCCGGCAGCAGGTCGGGGAGGAGTTCGGCGGCCGGGTCGACGATCGTCACGCGTTTCTCCGGCCAGACGGCCTTGATCTCCCCGGCCAGTTCCAGCCCGACCGGCCCGGCGCCGGCGATCAGCACCCGGCCGGCGCCCGCCAGGTCCTTGTGCGTGGCGCGGAGCCGCTCCAGCGCCTCCGCCGAGTCGTCGCTCTCGATCTTCGCCGGGTACGGGTACCCCGAGCCGGTCGCGAGGACGATGTAGTCGGCGTCCACCCGCGTCCCGGACGCCAGCGTCACGCCGCGCGGGTCCACCGCGGCCGCCCGGTCGCGCACCACCCGCCCGCGCCGCAGCAGCCGGTCGTACGGAAAGAAGATGTTCGCGGCCCAGTCCGGCTGGACGAGCGCGCGCAGCGACCCCGCGGCGTGCACGAACGCGTCCCGCGGCTCGATCAGCACGACGTCGGCGTCGGCGTCCAGCGCCTTGGCGACGGCGGCCCCGCCGTACCCGCCGCCGACCACCGCAACGGTGCGACTCATGGTCCTCAACTCCCGCAAATTGATTCGTAGTACGAACTGTACGTGTTGCGAACTTTATTGGTTCGTACTGCGAACGTCAACGGGTGCCGGACGGCGGGCTCAGGACACCGGCCGATCGCCCTCCGGCCCCGCCTCGGCGTCGCCCGAGGCCGTCTCGGTGTTGACGTAGAGGATCTCGCGGGCCTGCTCGGCGGCGCGGAGGATGCTCTCGCCGACGTAGTCGACGAAGCGGGCGATGCTCTCGAGACGGACGGCGGCCGGAGTGTCGGAGCCGAGGACGGCGGGGCCCTGCCGTGCGATCTCCACGAGCGCCGTGAGGGACCGCGCGCTGCCGACCATCGACTGGTACCAGAGCTCGTCGTCGACGGCGTACCGCTCGCGGCGGCCCTCGTCGCGAATCCGGCGGACGAGGTCCTGGCTCTCGAGGTACTTGATCGTCTTGGAGATGGACGCCGGGCTGACCTGCAGGCGCTCGACGAGCTCGGCGGCGGTCAGGCTGCCGGAATCGGTGGTGTAGAGGCAGACCAGCACCCGGGCCATCATCTTGTTGGACAGGCCCGACTGCATGAGGACGTCGGTGAACCTCTCCTCGTACTCGCCGAGGGCCTCAGCGTCGCGCCCGTCCGCCTGCGCGACCGTCCCCGCCCCCTTGCCGGACGCGGGCCTGCGCCGGCGGGTGCGGCGCTCGGTCGCCCGATGGGCCAGGTCGGCGCGGTACCCGGCGGGACCGCCGTTGCGCAACACCTCGCGCGTGATCGTGGAGGTGGGCCGGTCGAGACGCCTGGCGATCTCGGCGTAGGCGAGGCCGTCGGCCAGCCCGAGTGCGATCTGCTGGCGGTCCTGCTGGGTGAGCCTGCCTCCCGGCATCCCGGCCTCCTTCACGTCGTCCGATACCCGCACCCTAGCGTTCACGCACAGTCTATTGCAACGCACGAGGCTTGCACGTTGCATTCCAGCCAATGATCAATGCAACGAAATTCTGAGATTGACCTGCGATGACGCACGTACAATGCAAACTTCTCGTTGCAGAAATCGTGAAGGCAACGTAGCTTTTGCGTTGTCGGAAACAAGGCGAGCCGCACCGAGGAGAGCACGATGAACACGTTCCAGACCCCCGCCCCGATCGCGACCGTGGTGAACGTCCCGGCGGGCCGGGTGCAGATGATCGCGGCCGACCGCGACGACACGCAGGTCGAGGTCCGCCCGGCCGACCCCTCCCGGGGGCGGGACGTCAAGGCGGCCGAGCAGACCACGGTCGACTACGCGGACGGCGTCCTGCGGGTGGAGGCCCCGGCGGCCGGCAACCAGTACTTCGGCCGCTCCGGTTCGGTCGAGGTCACGGTGAAGCTGCCCGCCGGTTCGCGGGTCGAGGCCCGCGCCGCGAGCGCGGAGTTCCGCGCGGTGGGCCGGCTGGGCGACGTCGCCTTCGACGGCGCGCACGGCCGGGCCAAGATCGACGAGGCCGCCGGCGTCCGCCTCACCGCGCTCGACGGCGATGTGGAGGTCGTCCGGCTGACGGGTCCGGCGGAGATCAGCACCCAGCGCGGCGACATCCGGATCGCCGAGGCCGGTGGCGGCTCGGTGGTGCTGTCGACGCAGTCCGGTGACATCTCGGTGGGTGCGGCGGCGGGTGTGTCGGCCACCCTGGACGCCCAGACGGGACACGGTCGCGTCAGCAACGCCCTGAAGAACGACGGCACCGCCGGCCTCACCATCAAGGCCACCACCTCCCACGGTGACATCACCGCCCGCAGCCTCTGAACGGCGCCGGCAAGACCACCACCGTGCAGATCCTGTCCACCCTGACCCGCGCCATCGCCGCCGCCTGGTGCACCGCCATCGCCATCGCCTCCTACCTCCGGGTTCGCAACACCTACAACAAGGCCCGACCGTGAAACCGGCCGACAGGGCCGCCAGACCCCACCGGTCTGACGGCCCTGAACCCTTTCCGGCCGCCGCATCGATCCGGCCACGGTTTAGCGGTTCGCGCGCCAGGTAGGTAGTTCTCACCACGGGGCAACGGCACGGACATCCCACCGCCCCCGGTTGGCCGCATGAGAACGTGACAACTAACCTCAGGGCGAGCGTCCCGATCACAGGCCGCGAGGAGGGACATGAACCGACGGGCGGGGAACATCTTCCGGCGCGCGTCCCGGCAGCGGGCGGCGGGGCGGCTCACCGACGTCACCGACGGGATCGAGCACGCACACGCGCTCGACCGCACGATCCGTGTTCTGTCCACCGGCGTGAAGCGGGTGCTGCGCCCGGGCCCGGTCAAGGACGCCCTGCACGGGGTCCCGCTCGGGCATCCGGCGCATCCGCCGCTGACCGACGTGCCGATGGGGTGCTGGATGTCGGCGGCCGTGCTGGACCTGCTGCCGGGTACCCGGCGGGCGTCCGAGGCGCTGGTCGCGGCCGGTCTCGCGGGCGCGGTCCCGACCGTGCTCACCGGCGTCGCCGACTGGTCGGCGCTGCACCGCGGGCAGCAGCGGGTCGGGCTGGTCCACGCGGGCGGGATGGCGGTCGCGACGGTGCTGTACTCGGCGTCGTACGCGGCCCGCTACCGGGGACGGGACGACGCGGGCCGCGCGCTCGGGTTCGCGGGGCTGGGGGCGCTGCTCGCGGGCAGCTACCTCGGCGGCCACCTGGCCTTCCGGCAGGCCGCCGGCGCGAGCCACGCCGACCAGGTCGCGCACCTGGTGACGCTCGGCTGGCACGACCTGTGCAAGGCCGACGAGCTGCCCGACGGCTGGCCCGTCCACCGCAGCCTCGGCTACATCAGCCTGTTCGTGCTGCGGACCGGTGACGAGGTGCACGTCCTCGCCGACCGCTGCAGCCACCTCGCGGGGCCGCTGCACCAGGGCCGCATCGTCAGCGACGACAACGCCGACCTGTGCGTCGTCTGCCCCTGGCACGGCAGCACGTTCCGCGTGCGGGACGGCTCGGTCGTCCACGGCCCGGCCACCGGACGGCAGCCGTCGTTCGAGTCGCGCGTCACCGAGAACGGCACCCTGCAGGTCCGCCCGCTCGGCTGACCCGCACCACCCGGCCCTGGGGCGCCGCAGGGCGGGTCGCGGCGGGTCAGGACGGGTCGTTGTCGGCGGGGGACTCGTCGGCGATCGGGTACTCGACGAGGGCCAGCACGCGGCTGGACATGAACCGGGCCGTGCGGACGGGCGTGCCGGTGCGGGTGACCTCGCTGACCTCGACGACGCCGCGCCGCGTCTCGATCTCGACGCGGCGCCCGGCGCGGGTCGCCGTGACCTCGTAGGTCCGCGTTCCCTCGCCGCCGGCGTCGATCACGATCTCCACCCTGTCGCCCTTCATCGGCGCCCACCTCCGCGATCGTCGAACGTATATTCGACTTATACCCGCGACGGGCGCCCGCGAACCCTCCCGAAGGTCGCCTGAGCGCCAGAAAACCGCAGGTCAGCGGACGAGGTTGACGACCGCGACGAGTCCGACGGCGACGATGACGGCGCGCAGCGCCGGGGGCGGGATGCGGCGCCCGACCTTCGCGCCCAGCAGCCCGCCGACGGTGGAGCCGAGCGCGATCATCAACACCGCCCACCAGTCGATGACGGTGTCGGAGACGATCGACAGCGTGATGAACAGGACGGCCGCCGTCCCGTTCACGACCGCCGACAGGACGTTCTTGGCCGCGTTGACGCGCTGCAGGTCGTCGGCCAGCGCGATGCCGAGGAGCGCGATCAGGATGATGCCCTGCGCCGCGCCGAAGTAGCCGCCGTACACGCCCGCGAGCAGCACCGCGCCCCACAGCAGCGGCCCGCCGTGCGGCCTGTGGTCGCCGTCGTCGGCGCGGCGCCGCCTCACCCACGCCTGGAGCCGGGGCTGCACCACCACCAGGACGAGCGCGACGGCGATCAGCGCGACCACGATGACCCGGAACGCCTCGGCGGGCAGGCCGAGCAGCAGCAGCCCGCCGATCACGGAGCCGGTGAGGGACGCGCTGCCCAGCCGCAGCAGCCGTCCGCGCTGCCCCTTCAGCTCCGCGCGGTACCCGTAGGCGCCCGTCGCCGAGCCCGGCACGAGACCGATGTTGTTGGAGACGTTCGCGACCACCGGCGGGAACCCGAGCGTCACCAGCGTCGGGAAGGTGATCAGCGACCCCGACCCGACGACCGTGTTGATGCCCCCGGCGGCGACGCCGGCCGCGAACACCGCGGCCGCCTCCAGCAGGTTCAAATCCGTCCCATCCCCGAGCCCGACGATCCCACGAGGCCCCGATCGTAGGGACACGCCCGCTCAGCACCCCGCACCGGGTCCCCCATACCGGGACGCACCCGGACGGACGAGACGGCTCAGTGCGCCGCCCGCGCGTACCAGCGGCCGTCGCGGCGCTCCACGGCGAGCGGCAGCCCGAAGCAGTGCGACAGGTGCTCGCCCGTGAACACCTCGTCGACCTTGCCGCGTGCCACGATCTCCCCCTCGCGGAGCAGCAGCGCGTGCGTGAACCCGTCGGGGACCTCCTCGAGGTGGTGCGTCACCATCACCATCGTGGGCGCCGCCGGGTCGTCGGCGAGCCCGCCGAGCCGGGCGACGAGGTCCTCGCGGCCGCCGAGGTCGAGGCCCGCGGCGGGCTCGTCCAGCAGCAGCAGTTCCGGGTCGGGCATCAGGGCGCGGGCGATCTGCACGCGCTTGCGCTCGCCCTCCGACAGGGTGTCGAACCGGCGCCGCAGCAGCCCGGCGCAGCCGAGCGCCTCCAGCAGCGCGACGGCCCGGCTGACGTCGGTGGTGTCGTACTCCTCCTGCCAGCGCCCGAGGATCGCGTACGAGGCCGTCAGCACCAGGTCGACGACCGTCTCGCCGGACGGCACCTTCTCCGCCAGCGCGGTGCTCGCGAACCCGATCCGGGTGCGCAGCTCGAACACGTCGGTGCGGCCGAGCCGCTCCTCGAGGACGTCGGCGGTGCCCTCACTCGGATGCAGCAGCGCCGCCGCGATCTGCAGCAGCGTCGTCTTCCCCGCGCCGTTCGGACCGAGGATCACCCACCGTTCGCCCTCGCCCACGTTCCACGTCACATCGCGAAGGAGGGTCGCCCCTTCGCGCCTGACCCCGACTCCTCGGAGTTGAAGTACCTCGCCGGTCATCGCGCGCCTTCGTCCCCAATCCGGTGATCCCGTTTCCCGCACAAGAACCTATGCGATCCGCCGGGCCGGCGTGGCCCCGGGTTTCCACGGATCCGCCGCGGGACGGCGCGCCCCGCCGTCACCCGCCGTCGCGTCTGCCCTGCCGCCGCGCCCCCTTCGCCCGGCTCGCCGCGGCCTGCTGCCGCCCCGCCGCGTCCCGGCTCGTCGGGCGCCGCCGCGCGGTGGTCTGCGCGGTCATGCGCCGGACGTCCGGGGGCGCGGTGCCGGGGGCGGCCGCGCGGGCGGGGTTCGCGTCGGCGATCCGCCGCGCCTTCAGCTCGCCCGCGCTGCGCCGGGCGGCGCGCGCCAGGTGCCAGCTCACGCGGGCGAGCGCGTCCTCGAACACCTCGGCGCGCTGCGCGTTCCGCCGGTTCTTCGGGCGCGCGACGCCGCGCCCGCCGTGCTCCTCCACGCGCGCGCTCGCCGTGCGCCGGTACAGCTTCGCGTACTTGTTCCGCGCGCGCCGGATGCGTTCGTGCAGGTCGACGAGCCCGTCCTCGTCCATCGCCGCGAGTTCGCCGCCGTCGGCCTCGCGGACGAGCGCCAGTTCGTCCTCGTTCAGCGAGTTCAGCAGGGCCCGCATGGGCGACCTCCTTCGATCACGTGCGAGGTGTCTGCCCGAGATGCCCGCGCGACAATGCCGTCAAGACGGATATATGCCCATCTTCATTCGTGGGTTTGACCCGCGGTCGGCCGGGCGCGCCCCGCCCCGGCGCGGCTCCCGAAACGATGGCAGCCGCGACGAGAGACCTGCCTTACGTCCGGTGGCGCGGGCCGGGCGAACGCTTATGGTGGATCGCATGCCCATTGGGACGTGTTGGGAACGGCGATGATCAAGGACGTATCGACCGCACTGGTGGCGTGGGGCAACGCCTGGCTGACCGGCAACGTCGGCCTCGACGAGGCGGTGGACGCGGTGGAGAAGGCCGCGGGGCCGCAGATCCTCGGCGGCGAACCGGCCGAGGTGACGCTCCGCCGCGGCCTCGGCGACCTGCGCATCGGCGGCCTGACCGCGCTCCGGCTGGCGCTGCCCGCCCCCGGCGACCCGCTCGGCCTCACCGGCCCGGCCGAGTTCAACCGCGCCGCGATCGACGCGGAGGCCGCCGTCGTCGCCGTGCTCGGCGACCGCGCGATCGGGCTCGTCCCCGCCGAGGACCGGCGCGGCTCCTCCTACGTCGGCGTGCGCTGGACCACCCTCGACGCGTCGCCGAGCCTGCCGGACGTCCCGTCCCTCGCGGAGGCCGACCGGCGGCTCACCCTCGCGATGCGCGACGCGACCGAGGCGCTGCTGACCGTGGACGACTTCGCGGGCGTCCCCCCGGAGATCGCCGACGCGCTCGTCGACCTGCGCGACCCCGGGCGCGGCGACCACCTGCTCGCCCCCGGCTACCCGCAGCGCGCGCACCGGGTCGCCGCCCTCGCCGGGCGGCTGTCCCTCGTCGTCGACCTGGCCCGCCGGATGGACGAGCGGGGCCTCACCGCCGACCAGATGCACCGCCGCGGGGACGCGCTCCGGCTGCTGGACGGCGCCGTCCGGCGGGCGCTCGTGGCCGCGTGCAACAGCGCGTTCGACCCCGTCCCGTAGTCCCCGGAACGGAAGCGGGACGCCCCCGGCGGGGACGTCCCGTTCGTGCGGCCTCGGCCTCTGGCCGGAAGGCTCAGTGGCGGACGACGACGGTGTTGCAGATCTTGTCGGCGAACGTCTGCTTGCGGTCGTCCCACAGCGGCCACAGCCAGCCGACGTAGCACGCGATGTTGTCGAGGAAGTGGCAGATCTTCCGCAGGAACGCCATGCCGAAGCCGATCGGCTGCCCGGTCTGCGCGCTGACGAGGCGGATGTTCATCTGCCGCTTGCCGATCGTCTGCCCGGTCGTGCCCTCCTGGTAGATGAGCCACAGGCTGGCCGCGAACGCCGCGACGTAGCCGAGGATCATCAGCAGCGCGCCGATCGCCACGCCGGCGTCGCCCGCGGCGCTGAGGATCGCGCCCAGGATGTAGAGCACCAGCAGCGGGGCACCGATGATCAGGCCGTCGATGATGTAGCCGCCGGCACGCGAGCCCCACTCGGCGAGCTGGCCGCCGCCGGGGGTGCCGTAGTGGTGGTGATGCACCTCGGCCGCGGGCTGCCCGTAGCCGGGCTGCCCGGCGGGCTGGCCGTAACCGGGCTGCGGCTGCCCGTATCCCGGCTGCGCGGCGGGCTGGCCGTAGCCGGGCTGGGCGGCGGGCTGGGCGGGCTGCTGGCCGTAGCCCGGCTGCTGTGCCGGGGGCTGGCCGTACCCGGGCTGGGCGGGGGGCTGGCCGTATCCCGGCTGCGCCGGGGGCTGGCCGTACCCGGGCTGCGGCTGCTGGCCGTATCCCGGCTGCTGACCGTAGCCCGGCTGCTGACCGTACGGGTCGTAGGGGTTACCCACACTTGCTCCTTATTGATTGACCCTGTGGTTATGTGACGCCCGCCGGACCCGGTGGGCTCCGCAAGTCTGACCGAGGAAGCACCCCGGCTCAAACCGGCAGGACACCGACTCGCACGAGCTGCCACAGCTCCGACCCCACGAGGGCGATTCCGAGGACCCACGTGCGGGTTCTCGGCGCGAGTGCCCACCACCGTCGTCCCGCCCCCAGCGGCGCGACGGCGAAGCCGATCACGCCCGCGAGGACCACCGGGTTCGCGAGCACCGCGCGGACCGGCCGGCCCGCTCCAAGCTCGATGAACACGGTCGTCCCTCCGCAGAAGGGGCACGGAATGCCGGTGAGCGCCCGCAAGGGGCAGAGCACGCCGGGGTCGTTGACACGGTGGATCCATGACGCGCCGACGGCCGCGACGGCCATCGCCGCAACACGCAGCAGCGTCCCCGCGGGGCCGTGCCGCGCAGCGGTGAGGCTCCGGCTGACGAGTCCCCCGAGTGCACCTTGCGATGCGCCGGTGACCGCCGCCGCGGGCGCTCCCCCCAACGGATCCTCCGTGTCGATGACGAAAGGTGAGTGACCCGTATACAGGGTGCACCCAGAGGCCGGTCAAGCCCCGACCACGTTCCGCGATGGGACCGTTACGCGGACCGTGCTCTCGACAGCCTCCGGGCAAGAGTAGGACAAAACGCCGACCACGTGCTCGCTCTTTGGGGTTCCGCCGCGACATCGGGCCGCGGGTCCGCGCCGCGACATCGGCGTACGACCCCCGCCACGGGTGTTCATTGCGGCGTCTTGGCGTCAGGCCCGCCGCGGGGCCTGACGCCAAGACGCCGCAATCACGCGCTCCCCGCGGCGCCGACCGTGCGGGGCGCGTCCGGCTCGGTGACGTGCTCGGCCTCGATGACGTCGGCGACGACCGCGGTGATGTTGTCGGGGCCGCCGTTCTCGCGGGCGAGCTCGATCAGCCGGTCGACGGCGCGCTGCGGGTCGGCCTCGGCCGACAGCACCTCGTAGATCGTCTGCGCGTCCACGGGGCCGCTGAGGCCGTCCGAGCACAGCAGGTACCGGTCGCCGAGCCGGGCCTCGCGCAGCCGCAGATCCGGCTCGCGGTCGTCCCGGCCGTCCAGCACCCGGTACAGGACGTGCGAGAGCCGCGACGTCTCGGCCGGGTCGGGCGTCTGCCCCGACTGTTCGGCCTCCGCCTTCAGCAGCTCGTCCATGGTGTGGTCCTGCGTCATCTGGAACAGCTCGCCGTCGCGCAGGAGATAACCGCGCGAATCGCCGATGTGCGCCAGGGCGACCGACGAACCCGACCAGAGCATCGCGGTGAGCGTCGTGCCCATCCGGCTCAGATCCGGGCGTTCCTCGCGGACGATGCGGAGTTTCTCGTTGGCCTCGGCGACGGCGCGTCCCAGCATGTCGACAAGGTCGTCACCGCGCGCATCGGCGTCCAGCGAGCGCAGCGACCCGATGACGGTCGAGCTGGCGACCTCGCCGCCGGCGTAACCGCCCATTCCGTCCGCGACCGCGATCAACCGCGCACCGGCGTAACCCGAGTCTTCGTTGTTCTCCCGGTTGCACCCGATGTCGCTGCCTGCTGCGTACCTGATTGCTACGTTCATACCAGTTTCGATGACGATCCTGTCAGAGGAGTTGTATCAGTCACGAGCGCCCTCCCCAACCGTTCCGACACCATGCCGGACCGCGTAAAGAGCCGCCTGCGTCCGATCCTGCACTCCCAGTTTCATGAGCAGATTACTGACGTGCGTCTTGACCGTCTTCTCCGAGACCACGAGCGCGCGGGCGATCTCCCTGTTGGACCTTCCCCGCGCGATGTGCACGAGCACCTCCCGTTCCCGATCGGTCAGCGCGGCCAGGCCGCGGTCGTCCACCGACACCGGCTCCGCCAGCATCGCCTCGGCGGCGTCGGGCGCGAACAGGACGTGCCCGTCGTGCACCGCCCGGATCGCCTGGACGAGCGCCTGCGGGTCGACGTCCTTGTAGAGGTACCCGGCGGCGCCCGCCTGTACAGCGGGCAGCACGTGCCCGCGCTCCGTGACGCTCGTCAGGATCAGGACCCGTGCGGAGACCCCGCGTGCCCGCAGCTCCGTCAGCGCGGTCAGCCCGTCGGCGCCCGGCATCTTGAGGTCCATCAGCACGATATCGGGCCCGAGGGATTCGGCCAGTGACACGGCCGACGCGCCGTCGGCGGCCTCGCCGACGACCTCGATGTCGTCCTGGATGCCGAGGAACGTGCGCAGCCCCTGCCGGACGACCGGATGATCGTCGGCGATCAGCACCCGGATCGGCGCCCGTCCCGCCCCGCCCGTTCCCGCCGCAGCCGTCACAGCGGCACCTCCAGCCGGACGGTCGTGCCCGCGCCGGCCGCCGAGGCGACCGTCAGCTCCCCGCCGATCGTCACCGCCCGCTCCCGCATCGACGCGAGCCCGAGCCCGTTCTGCGGGTCGCCGGACGGGTCGAACCCCGAACCGTCGTCCGCCACCTCCAGCACCGCCCGTCCGCACTCCGTGCCCAGCCGGACGCGCACCTCACGGGCGTCCGCGTGCCGGAGGGCGTTGTAGAGCGCCTCCTGCGTGATGCGGAACGCGACCGCCTCGTGCTCCTCCGGCAGGACGACCGCCTCGTCGCCGCTGAACCGGACGGACGTCTCGTACGCCCGGTCGAGCACCTCCACGTGCTTGCGCAGCGACGGGACGAGCCCGTCCGCGAGGTCCGCCGGGCGCAGCTCGTTGATCACCGCGCGCAGCTCGGCGAGCGCCTCCGCCGCGAGCCGCTCCACCCGCTCCAGCTCCCGGACGGTCCGCGCCGCGTCCCGCTCGGCGAGCGCGGACGCCGTCCGGGCCGTCAGCCGCAGCGAGAACAGCTTCTGCGCCACCGCGTCGTGCAGCTCGCGCGCGAGCCGGTTGCGTTCCGCGACGACCGTCAGCTCCCGGTTGTGCTCGTACAGCCGGGCGTTCGTCATCGCGATGGCGGCGTGCGCGGCGAACAGCGTCAGCAGTTCCTCGTCGTCCCGGGTGAAGCCGCCCGGGCTCCGCCTGTTGGCGAGGAAGACGATGCCGAGCACGTCCTCGCCGTCGCGGATCGGGACGCCGAGGAAGTCCTTCAGCACCGGGTGCGCGTGCGGCCAGCCCTCGAACTCCGGCTCGCGGCGGATGTCGTCGAGCCGCTTCGGCGCGCCGTCGCGCAGCATCGCGGCGAGCATGCCGTGCTGGCGCGGCAGCGGCCCGATGCGCTCCCAGTCGTCGTCGGAGACGCCCTCGACGACGAACTCCGCGAACGAGCCCTCGTCGTCGGGCACCCCGAGCGCCGCGTAACGGGCGTCCAGCAACTGCGCCGCCGCCCGGACGATCACCTGCAGCACCTCGTGGACCGACAGGTGACGGGTCACCGCGAGCACGGCGGAACTGACGGCGTGCAGGGTCGCGCCCTGCTCGCCGCGGCGCCCGTCCTCGTCGCCCATCCCGCCCTCTCGTCCGGCCGTCTCCGGCGGCCCGGCCCGCGTCCGCGCGGGCGCCCGCCGCCCGCCTGACAAGCACCGTACTCGCACGCGCGGTCATCGCGAATCAGCCGCCGGGAGGAGGAGCGGCCGTGTCCGGACGCCCGCGCCCCGGCGGGGTCCCGGGACCGGGGACCTACGACCATGTGCCGAGCCCCCTCCGGGCCCGCGCCCGATGCCCCTGACATGCGCCGATACCTAGGTTTCCGGGTATGAAGACCGCACTGATCACCGGAGCCTCCCGGGGGCTCGGCCGGGCCCTCGCCGACGAACTCGCCCGGGACGGCTGGAGCCTCGTCGTCGACGCGCGGGACCCGGACGCGCTGCGGGCCGCGGCCGCCGGGCTCGGCCCGTCCGTCACCGCGATCGCGGGCGACGTCGCCGACCCCGCGCACCGCGCGGCCCTCGCCCGCGCCGCCGGCGGCGGGCTCGACCTGCTCGTCAACAACGCGTCCGCGCTCGGCACGACGCCGCTGCCCCGGCTCGCCGACCAGCCGATCGGCGACCTCGCCGCCGCCTACGCGACGAACGTCCTCGCCCCGCTCGCGCTGATCCAGGCCGTCCTGCCCGCCCTGCGGGAGCGCCGCGGCGCGATCCTGAACATCACCTCGGACGCCGCCGTCGAGAACTACCCGACGTGGGGCGGCTACGGGTCGTCGAAGGCCGCGCTGGAGCAGTTGTCGAACGTCCTGGCGGCCGAGGAGCCCGACCTGGCCGTGTGGTGGGCCGACCCGGGCGAGATGCGCACGGACATGCTGCGGGCCGCCGGGGAGGACGCCGACGCCGCCCCGCCGCCCGAGGAGGCCGCCGCCGCCCTGCGCCGCCTGATCGGCGACCGCCGCCCCAGCGGCCGGTACCGCGCCTTCGACCTGGCGGGCCCGCGATGACGACCGCCCTGCACCCCGGCGACCGGAAGGCGCGGGACGAACCGCGCGTGCTCGGCCCCGGCTACCGCGGGCCCACGTTCGGGATCGTCTTCGTCGTCACGCTGCTGGCGTTCGAGGCCATGGCCGTCGCGACCGTCATGCCCGTCGTCGCCGCCGACCTGAACGGCCTCGGCCTCTACGCGTGGGGGTTCAGCGCCACGCTGATCGCCGGGCTGCTGTCGACGGTCCTCGCCGGCGGCTGGGTCGACCGGTCCGGCCCGATGCGCCCCTTCCTGATCGGACTCGGGACGTTCGTCACCGGGCTCGCCGTCGCGGGCGCCGCGCCCGCCATGTGGGTGTTCGTCGCTGGACGCGCCGTCCAGGGCATCGGCACCGGACTGGCGATGGTCGCGATGTACGTCGTGGTCGCTCGCATCTATCCCGAATCGCTGCGGCCCCGGGTGTTCGCGGCCGAGTCGGCGGCGTGGGTGCTGCCCTCGCTGCTCGGCCCCGCCGTCGGCGGCGTCCTCGCCGAGCACCTCGGCTGGCGCTGGGTGTTCCTCGCCCTCATCCCCCTGGTGATCCCGCCGACCCTGCTGCTGGTCCGCGCGCTGCGCGGCACCGAACCCGCCGAACGGGCCCCCGCGGCGCCCGCGGGGGGCGGCCGGGCCGTCGCGGCCGTCGCCGTCGCCGTCGGCGCCGCCGTCTTCCTCTACGGCCTCGACGCGCCCCGCTGGGCGCTCGTCCCCGCCGTCGCCGCCGGGCTCGCCGGCCTCGCGTTCGGGCTGCCCCGCCTCCTGCCCGCCGGAACGTTCCGGCTGCGCCGCGGCCTGCCCAGCGTCGTCCTCACCCGCGGGCTGCTCGCCGGCGCGTTCATGGGCACGGACGTCTTCATCCCGCTCGCCCTCACGTCCCTGCACGGCTTCGGCCCGGCCGAGGCCGGGATCGTCCTCACCGTGGCCGCCCTCGGCTGGTCCGCGGCGTCCCAATACCAGGGACGGTCCAAGCGGCCCCGCGCGTTCTTCGTGCGGCTCGGCGCCGTGTGCGTCACCGCCGGGATCGCCGCCGTCACCGTCGCGCTCCAGCTCTCCGGCTGGGCCGCCGCGCCCGCCTGGCTCCTCGGCGGCGCCGGGATGGGCTTCGCGGTCGGCAGCCTCAGCGTCCTCCTGCTGGACAACTCCAGTGAGGAGGAGCAGGGCGTCAACTCCTCCGCGCTCCAGATCGGCGACATGCTCGGCACCTCCATCGTCGTCGGGACCGCGGGCGCCCTCGTCGCCGCGTTCGGCACCGACCGCCTCGAACTCGGCCTCGCCGCCGCCGGGACACTGCTCGCCGCCATCGCCGCCCTCGGCGTCATCGCCGCACTCCGACTGGAGGCCCGCACATGACCATCGACCACGAGATCATCGACTTCGCCCTGCCCGCCGACCTCGAAGCCCACGAACCCCCCGAGGCGCGCGGCCGCGCCCGCGACGGCGTCCGCCTCCTCGTCGGCCGCCGCGCGACCGGCGAGGTGACCCACCACGCGTTCCGCGACCTGCCCGACCTCCTGCGGCCCGGCGACCTCCTCGTCGTCAACACCTCCGCGACCCTGCCCGCCGCCGTCCGCCTCGACCGCATCGGCGTCCACTTCTCCACGCCCGTCCCGGACGCCGACGACCGGCTCTGGCTCGTCGAACTGCGCCGCCTCGCCGGCAGGACCACCCGCCCCTACGGCGGCGGGACCCCCGGCGAATGGATCCCCATGCCCGGCGGCGCCACCCTCACCCTCGTCGACCGCCGCACCGAACGCCTCTGGCGCGCCCGCCTCAGCACCGACGTCGTCCCGTACCTGCGCCGCCACGGCGTCCCCATCCGGTACGGGTACGTCCCCCGGGACTGGCCCGCCGCCGCCTACCAGACCGTCTTCGCGCACGACCGCGCGTCCGGCGGCGCCGAGATGCCGAGCGCCGCCCGCCCCTTCACCCCCGAACTCGTCACCCGCCTCGTGTCCCGCGGCGTCCTGATCGCCCCGATCACCCTGCACACCGGCGTCGCGTCCCCCGAAGCCCACGAACCCCCGTACGCCGAGCGCTACGACGTCCCCGGCCCGACCGCCGCGCTCGTCCGGCACGTCCGCGCCGAGGGCGGGCGGGTGATCGCCGTCGGCACCACGGCCGTCCGCGCGCTCGAGACGGCGGCCGCGTCCGGGCGCGTCGAGGCGTCCACGGGATGGACGAACCACATCGTCACCCCCGAATCGGGCGTCCGCGCGGTCGACGGGCTCCTCACCGGCCTGCACGAGCCGCGCTCGTCCCACCTGATGATGCTCACCGCCGTCGCAGGTCACGGCCTCCTGAATGCCGTGTACCGCGCCGCGCTCGACGAGCGGTACCTGTGGCACGAGTTCGGCGACGTCAACCTTCTCCTGCCCTGACCCGTCTCACATGGCGGACGTCACACCCGGGTGCGGCGCCGCGAGCCGGTAGCGTGGACCACACGATGGACGGGTCAGCCGAGCGCACGCTGCTCATCACACTCACCGGACGCGACCGCCCCGGCGTGACGTCGCGCCTGTTCAGGACGCTGTCGGACTTCCCGGTCAGCGTCGTCGACGTCGAACAGGTCGTGATCCGCGGCCGGCTCGTCCTCGGCGTGCTGGTCGCCTACTCCGCCGACGCCGACATCGGCAGCGTGTGGAACGCCGCCGAGCGCGTCGCGGCCGACCTCGACATGGAGGTCGAACTGTCCACCGGCCGCGAGTCGCGCACCCCGAAGCGGCGCGGGCGGCTGCACGTCACCGTCCTCGGCGCGCCGCTGAGCCCCGCCGCGATGGCCGGCATCGCGGGCCGCATCTCCGCGCACGGCGCCAACATCGACCGCATGGAGCGCCTCGCCAGCACCCCCGTCACCTGCATCGAGATGGACGTCTCCGGCGCCGACCCCGACGCCCTGCGGGCCGGGCTCGCCGCCGAGGCGGCCGAACGCCAGGTCGACGTCGCCGTCCAGCCCGGCGGGCTGGCCCGGCGCGCCAAGCGCCTCATCGTCATGGACGTCGACTCCACCCTCATCCAGGGCGAGGTCATCGAGCTGCTCGCCGAGCACGCCGGCTGCCTCGCCGAGGTCGCCAAGGTCACCGAGGCCGCCATGCGCGGCGAACTCGACTTCGAGGGCTCCCTCCGCGAGCGCGTCGCGCTCCTCGCCGGACTGGACGCCGCCGCCATCGACCGGGTCCGCGACCGGCTCAAGCTCGCCGCCGGGGCCCGCACCATGGTGCGCACCCTCAAACGCCTCGACTACAAGTTCGCGATCGTCAGCGGCGGATTCACCCAGGTCACCGACGCCCTCGTCGACGACCTCGGGATCGACTACTCGGCCGCGAACACCCTCGAGATCGAGAACGGCAAGCTCACCGGCCGCGTCGTCGGCCGCGTCATCGACCGTCCCGGCAAGGCCGCCGCCCTCGAACGCTTCGCCCGCGAGGCCGGCGTGCCCCTGGCCCAGACCGTCGCGATCGGGGACGGCGCCAACGACCTCGACATGCTGCAGGCCGCCGGGCTCGGCATCGCCTACAACGCCAAGCCCGTCGTCCGCGAGGCCGCGGACACCGCCGTCAACGTCCCCTACCTCGACACGATCGTCTTCCTCCTGGGCATCTCCCGCGAAGAAGTGGAAGCCGCCGACGCCGCCGACGCCCTGCGCTAGCACCGCCCGGCGGGCGCCCGGAATGAAACGGGGCCGCCGCACCGTTCCCCGTTCGTACCGTTGATCACCAGGGTAGGCCGGTGGTGCGGTCGGTGATCTTGGAGGGGCAACGGTGTGGGAGCGTGCGCGGAAAGCGTACGCGCAGGCGAACGGGAGCGCGGCGCCCTGGTACGGGGTCGCGGCCGCGCTCGGCATCGCCGTGCCGTTGCTCGCCGGCGCGCTCACCGGGCACGCCGCGCAGGGCGCGATGGTCGCGCTCGGCGCGTACCTGGTCGCCCTGCGGACGCCCGAAGGCCCGTACGGCGCGCGCGCCCGCGACCTGGGCGTCGGCGTCGTCGTCGTGGCGGTCGGCTCCACGGTCGGGGGGTTGCTGGCCGAGAACGCGTGGCTCGCGGCCGGGGTCGTCCCGCCGCTGATCGCGCTCGGCGTCGCCGTCCCGCGGATCGGGCCGACCGCCGGGCTCGCCGTGCTGCTCGCCGCGGTCCGGCCGCGGCAGCCGGACGTCGTCCTGGACGTCGGGCTGCTGGAGCTGATCGGCGGGGCGTTCGTCACCGCGCTGCTGCTCGCGCCGTGGCCCGCGCGGCGGCTCCGTCCGCTGAACACCGCGCTGTGCGACGCCGCCGACGCGGTCGCCGAGGCCCTCGACGCCGTCGCCGAGCACGTCGACGCGCCCGACCCCGCACCGCTGGACGCCGTCGAGCTGACGAACCCCGACCTGCTGGCCGTCACCCGGCTCCCCGACTGGGAGCAGCGGCGGCGGGCCGCGTCGGAGGCGCTCACCGCCGCCCGCACCACGTTCGGGCTGTACCGGTCCGACCGGGGACGGGACGACCCGACGCGGCCGGAGCGGCTCATCGACGCGCTCGCCCGCGTCCTGCACGAGACGGTCACGCTCCAGGCCGTCGTGGAGGCCGCGCGGAACTACCCGCCGGACCGCGAGTGGAAGATGGAGGCGCAGACCGCGATCTCCGCGCTCGCCGCCCGGCTGCGGCTGCTCGCGGGCGCCGTCGCGACGTCCGGGGAGGCGCCGCTCGGCGGGGAGGAGTCCGCGGCCGTCCGCCGGATGGGACGCGCCGCCGAGGGCGTCCGCCGCGCCGGGCTCGCGGGCGAGGAGGACCTCGTCGCGGTCGCGCTCATCGGGCAGGTGCGCCGGTCCATCGACCGCATCGCGGGCGAGGTCGCGTCGGCGCGGCGCATCACCGCGGGCGGGCTGCGGCTCGGGTTCGGGCCGCCCCGCCTCCCCGAGCCGCACCCGGCGACCGCGTGGCCGCGGATCCGCGACGCCGTCGCCACCCGGTCGCCGCGGTTCCGGCAGGTGTCCCGCGTCTTCGTGACGGCCGTCGTGTCGATGGCGCTCGCCGCCGCGCTCGGGCTGTCGCACGGCCACTGGATGACGCTGACCGCGATGCTCAGCCTCCGCGCCACCTACGGCGAGACGGTCGAGCGGCTCGTGCAGCGGGTGGGCGGGACCGCCGCGGGCTCGATCGTCGCGGCGGTGCTGCTGACGCTCGCGCCCGGCCAGTTCACCGTCGCGGCGATCGTCCTGTTGTTCGCGTTCGCCGGGTTCGCGATGCGCTCGGTCAACTTCTCGTACTGGGCCCTGTTCGGGACGCCGCTCGCGATGATGCTGCTCGACTTCTCCGTCCCGTCCGACTGGCGCACCGCGGGGGAGCGCGTCGGCCTCACCGTCGCCGGGGCCCTGCTCGCCTACCTCTCCGTCCGGCTGCTGTGGCCCGCCGGTCACCTCGAACGGCTCCCCGTGCAGCTCGGCAGGCTCACCGGCACGCACGCCGCGCTCGTCCGGTCCACGGCGGACGTCCTCGCGGGCGAGCACGTGCGGCTGCCGCACGACGTGATCGTCACCGCGGAGCGGGCCGCGGAGGCCGTCGCCGAGACCCGCGACCGGCTGGCGCAGGAACGGGTGCCCGACACCGAGCTGATCGCCCGGCTCCGCACCGCCGTCCGCGCCGCCCACCGCGTCCGCGACCACCTCATCGCGGTGTCGCGGATGTCGCGGGAGGCCGCCGTCGACACCGGCCCGATCCCCGAGATCCTCGACCGGATCGCCGACGAGCTCGAGGAGGCCGGGGCGGTGCTGGAGGACCCGCCGGACCGGCGGGACGAGGGGGACGCCGCGGCCGTCGAGGAACTCCGCGAGCAGCTCGCCGACCTCGACGACCACCTCTCGACGATCACCCGGCGGCGCCGCGCGGAGATCAAGTCGGGCGTCGGGCGGGACGAGTTCACGCCGCTGCGGCACGCGCTGCTGCAGGTGTCGGGCACCCGCTACGCGATCCGGTCGCTGCGCCGCGACGCCGGACGGGTCGTCGAGGCGTCGTTCGCGGCGGCCGGACGCCGCTGACGCCCGTCCCGCTCAGTCCTTCGGCGTGCGCACGGTGACGAGCGTGCCCGCGCCCGCACGGACGTCCGTCCAGGCGCCGGGGACGTCGATGACGGCGAGCGCGCACGTCGGGAACGCGTCCGGCGATTCCCCGGCGAGGTCGTGGACGAACAGGTGCACGGACGGGTTGTGCCCGACCAGCAGGACCGTCGCGACGTCCTCGGGCGCCTCCCGCACGAGGTCGAACAGCGTCCCCGGGTGGTTGTCGTAGATGCGCGACTCGAAGGACGTCTCCGCGGCGTCGAACGCCAGGTGCCGCAGGGTCTCGCGTGTGCGCGCGGCCGTGGAGCAGAGGACGTACCCGGGGACGAGTCCGCGGGCGCGCAACCATTCGCCGGTGGCCGCGGCGTCGCGGCGTCCCCGGTCGGCGAGCGCGCGGTCGATGTCGGCCTTGTCCAGCCCGGACTCGGCTTTGGCGTGCCGGAGCACGATCAGGGTCGGCATGCCCGCACCCTACGGGAGGGGCCCGGGTCAGGGGGCGACGAGCGCGGCGAGCCCCCACAGCACGGCCATGATCCCGAGCATCCCGGCGAGCACAAGGGCGAACCCCTTGGGCCCTGACATCGTCGACTTGCCCCCGGCCACCACGCCTCCCGGTCTCTTCGCGGTCCACGTACAGCGTACGACCGGTCACCCGTGCTCCCGACACCGCCCGCGCGGAAGGGGACCGGCCGTCCGGCCGGTCCCCGCCCGCATGCGGTCACGCCTTGTTGACCTCCGACTCCTCGCCCTCCGCGCGCGGCGCGGCCTCGACCGGCGCCTCCCCGGGCGCCGGCCCCTCGACCGCCTCGGCGCCGCCGCCGCCGACGGACGGGCCGGGGCCCGCCAGGGCCGGTTCGGCGATCGGGTCGACCCGGCGCTTGGAGATCACGATCGCGGCGACCACGACGATGACCGCTCCGAGCGTCACGCCGACGCGCAGCGGGACGTTGCCCGCGTACGTCACGACGGCGTCCGCGATGAGCAGCGCCACCAGGTTCATCACCTTGATCAGCGGGTTGATGGCGGGGCCCGCGGTGTCCTTGAACGGGTCCCCGACGGTGTCGCCGATGATCGTCGCCTCGTGCGCCTCGCTGCCCTTGCCGCCGAGCTCGCCCTCCTCGACCAGCTTCTTCGCGTTGTCCCAGGCGCCGCCCGAGTTCGCGAGGAACACCGCCATCAGCACCCCGGCGGCGATCGCGCCGCCCAGGAACGCGCCCAGCGGCGCGTACCCCAGCGCGAACCCGACCGCGATCGGCGTCATGATCGCCAGCAGGCCGGGGGTGGCCAGTTCCCGCTGCGCGTCCCGGGTGCAGATGTCCACGACCCGGTCGTAGTCGGGCTTCTCGGTGTAGTCCATGATGCCGGGCTTGGTACGGAACTGTTCGCGCACCTCCACGACCACCCGGCCCGCCGCCCGTCCGACCGCCATGATCGCGAGGCCGGAGAACAGGAACACCACCGCCGCACCGATGATCAGCCCGATCAGGACGTTCGGGTTGTCGATCGACAGGCCGAACGTCTGGAAGTCGCCCAGCGCGTTCCGGGCGTCCTGCGACGCGTCGTTCAGCGCCGACACCACCGTCTCGCGGTACGAGCCGAACAGGGCCGTCGCCGCCAGCACCGCCGTCGCGATCGCGATGCCCTTCGTGATCGCCTTGGTGGTGTTGCCGACCGCGTCCAGCCGCTCGAGGATCGCCGCCCCCTCGCCCTGGACGTCCCCGGACATCTCCGCGATGCCCTGCGCGTTGTCCGACACCGGCCCGAACGTGTCCATCGAGACGATCACGCCGACCGTCGTCAGCAGGCCCGTCCCGGCCATCGCCACCGCGAACAGCGCGACCGTCGTGTTGCCGAAGCCGAGCAGGAACGCCCCGTACACCGCGCCGCCGATCACCAGCGCCGTGTAGACGGCCGACTCCAGCCCCAGCGAGATCCCCGACAGGATGACCGTGGCCGGGCCCGTCCGGGCGCTGCCGGTCACCTCCTTGACGGGCTTGCGGTTCGTCTCCGTGAAGTAGCCGGTCAGTAGCTGGATCGCGCTTGCCAGCACGATCCCGATGAGGACGCCGCCGAGCGCGATCCACCGCGGATCGGCGTCCATGTTCGCGATCTCGGCGTTGGTGACGCCGTCCAGCTCGGCGAACGACCCCGGCAGGTACGTGAACGCGGCGATCGCGACCAGCACCGCCGAAAACAGCGCCGAGATGAAGAAGCCCCGGTTGATCGCCGTCATCCCCGACCGGTCGCCCGCCCGCGGCATCACCGCGAAGATCCCGATCACCGCCGTGATCACCCCGATCATCGGGACGATCAGCGGGAACACCAGCCCCTGCGTGCCGAACGCCGTCGTGCCGAGGATCAGCGCCGCGACCAGCATCACCGCGTACGACTCGAACAGGTCCGCCGCCATGCCCGCGCAGTCCCCGACGTTGTCGCCGACGTTGTCGGCGATCGTCGCCGCGTTGCGCGGATCGTCCTCCGGGATGCCCTGCTCGACCTTCCCCACCAGGTCCGCGCCCACGTCGGCGGCCTTGGTGAAGATGCCGCCGCCGACCCGCATGAACATCGCCAGCAGCGCCGCGCCGAACCCGAACCCCTCCAGCACCCGCGGCGCGTCGCCCTGGTAGGCGAGCACGACGACGGCCGCGCCGAACAGCCCCAGCCCGACGGTGAACATCCCGGCGACGCCGCCCGTCCGGAAGGCGATCCGCATCGCCGTCCGCTCGCCGCCCTCCTCCCGCGCGGCCGCCGCCACCCGCACGTTGCCGCGCACCGCGAGCCACATGCCGGTGAAGCCGGTCACGGCCGAGAACAGCGCCCCGATGACGAAGAACACCGACCGCCCGATGCGCTCGCCCGTCCCGTCCGCGGGAAGGAGCAGCAGCACCAGCGGGATCAGCACCACGAAGATCGCGACGGTGCGGAACTGGCGTTTCAGGTAGGCGCCCGCGCCCACCTGCACCGCCTTCGCGATGTCCTGCATCTTCTCGGTGCCCTGGCCCGCGGCCAGCACATCGCGTACCAGACCCGCGGCGACGGCCAGTGCCAGCAGCGCGATCACCGCGACGACGACGACCAGGGACAGGTCGCCGCCGCCGAGATCCACTTCAGCGCCGGCCGGGCTTGACACGGAAAGCCCAGACATCCGTCCTCCTCGACAGGGGCGTTGCGATCTCGACCGTCAAAGTCGATCTTTACCGCTTACCCCGCAAGTCGTGATTTCGAACGCCTCTCACGGCAACGCGCGTGCCGCGAGTCTACGCACGCGACCCGTGATCAAGAAGGGCACAAGAGCCTTAACGGGAACGTCACCATCGCGCAATGGAATTTACTCTCGAATTTGACCTCGACGGGAAATCGCCCGGCATCTCCGCAGGTCAACCCAGGCAAGCATCCTCTTACCTCAAAGCAACCTTGACACCGGACAACCGGCACACCCCGCACACGAATCACTCGCGCCACCCAGTTCAAGGCGAACTAGAACCCCGATTAAGATCAGCCCGAAAATGCCGGCGATCCGTGATCTTCCGGCAGAACGATCTCATACCAAGATCCCCGAGCGACACCCGCCCCCGCCATTACCGAGATCATCGAAGCCCCGCCCGGCCGCGGCGAGGGGACGCACATGGCGAAGGCCCCGCCGGCGGCGGGGCCTTCGGGTACGCCGAGGGCGGTCAGACGTTCGCTTCGGCCTCGGCCGGCCAGCTCATCCGGATCTGGACGCCCTTGGGCGTCGCGGAGATGTCCACGTCGTCGGCGAGCCCGGCGATGACCGCCAGCCCCAGCTCCGCCGCGTCCTCACCGAAGCCGTACTCGAGGTCGTCGGCGTCCGGCGCCGCCGGAAACCCGCCCGGGTCGTCCCCGGGCACCGTGTCGCTCACCGTGACCTCGAAACGCCGGTCGCCGCCGGTGAGCTCCAGCCGGATCGGTTCGTCCGGGCAGTACCGGACGTGCGCCTCCACGGCCCGCGAGAACGCCTCGCCGACCGCCAGCCTGACCTCGTCCAGGATGTCCTCGCCGACCCCGTTCAGGCGCGCCACGGAGGTCACGATCAAGCGGACGGTCCGGACGTGGACGGGCCGCGCGTTGATGGACAGTTCAACGGTCTCCACTGCCGCTTCGCCTACTTGGCGCCCTTGCGCTTTTCCTCGGCGTCGGCGATCGAGTCGTGGATGCCGAAGACCTTGGTCAGCCCCGTGATCCGGAAGATCTTGAGGATGCGCTCCTGGGTGCACACCAGTTCCAGGGAGCCGTCGTGCGCCCGCACCCGCTTCAGCCCGCCGACCAGGACGCCGAGGCCCGTCGAGTCGAGGAACTCGACCTTCTCCATGTCCACGAGCAGGTGGAACTTCCCCTTGTTGACCAGATCGATGAGCTTCTCGCGAAGCTTCGGCGCCGTGTAGACGTCGATCTCGCCCTCCACGTTGATGACGGTGAGGCCATCGTCGGTGGTGTAGTCGTTCACCTTCAGGTCCACAGATCCTCCAGCGCCGTGCAGCACAATCCGGTCCCGCCATCCCCGACCGGGGGCCGGTCCTGCGGGACATCGCCGTGATTCAACCACGCTCCGGCGCGGTGTACGCACGTTATCGCCCACTCGGGCGAAAGTCAGCGCCTCCCGTCTGACCTGCTGATCCGCTGCGAAGGCAGGGGGGATCGGCCACCGGCGCCGGGGCGTTCCCGTAGTTTTGCCCAGGCTGGCAAACTGAAAACCTGATGGGCGCGCACAGATCTCCCCTGGACCGGCTGCTGGCCGACCCCACGCGCCGGGACCGCATCACCCACGTCGAGCGCGTCCCCGCACGTGAGGGCCGCCGCGCGCCCTGGCCTTCCTGGGCGCCGCCCCTCCTGGTGGAACGCCTCGCCGCCGCCGGCATCGACGCCCCTTGGGAGCACCAGGCCGCCGCCGCCGAGCACGCCCGCGCCGGACGGTCTGTGATCATCGCCACAGGGACGGCGTCCGGAAAGTCCCTGGCCTACCTCCTGCCCGCCGTCGCCGCCGTCTACGACGAGGACCGCGAAGGCACGGTCCTCTACCTCTCTCCCACCAAGGCCCTCGCCGCCGACCAGCTCCGCGCCCTGCGCGCCCTGCGGCTCACCCGCGTCCGCGCCGCCGCCTACGACGGCGACACCCCCCGCGAGGACCGCGCCTGGGTCCGCCGGCACGCGAACTACGTGCTGACGAACCCGGACATGCTGCACCGGTCGATCCTCCCGTCGCACTCCCGCTGGTCGTCGTTCCTGCGCCGCCTCCGGTACGTCGTCATCGACGAGGCCCACGGCTACCGCGGCGTGTTCGGCTCCCACGTCGCGCAGATCCTCCGCCGCCTCCGCCGCGTCTGCGCCCGCTACCACGCGTCCCCCACGTTCGTCCTCGCGTCCGCCACCACCTCCGAACCCGCCACCACCGCGTCCCGCCTCACCGGCCTGGACGTCGTCGCCGTGCAGGACGACGCGTCCCCCCGGGGGCCCGCGACGTTCGCGCTGTGGGAACCGCCGTTCACCGACCTGCGCGGCGAGCGCGGCGCGCCCGTCCGCCGCACCGCCACCGCCGAGGCCGGCGACCTCCTCGCCGACCTCGTCGTCGAAGGCGTGCAGACCCTCGCGTTCGTCCGGTCCCGCCGCGGCGCCGAATCCGTCGCGCTCGGCGCCAAGCGCGCGCTCGCCGACGTGTCCCCCGACCTCCCCGCCCAGATCGCCGCCTACCGCGCCGGCTACCTCCCCGAGGAGCGGCGCGCCCTCGAAGCGGCCCTGCGCTCCCGCGACCTGATCGGCCTCGCCAGCACCAACGCCCTCGAACTCGGCGTGGACGTCTCCGGGCTCGACGCCGTCATCGTGTGCGGCTGGCCCGGCACCCGCGCGTCCCTCTGGCAGCAGGCCGGACGCGCGGGACGCACCGGCCAGGCGTCCCTCTCGATCCTCGTCGCCCGCGACGACCCCCTCGACACGTTCCTCGTGCACCACCCCGAGGCGATCTTCGGCACCCCCGTCGAGGCGACCGTCCTCGACCCCGACAACCCCTACGTCCTCGAACCCCACCTGTGCTCCGCGGCCGCCGAACTCCCCCTCACCGAGGCCGACACCGAACTGTTCGGCCCCGCCACCGCCGACCTCCTCCCCGACCTCGTGCGCCGCGGGTTCCTCCGCCGCCGCCCCGCCGGGTGGTACTGGACGCGCCGCGACAAGGCCGTCGAGCTCGCCGACATCCGCGGCGCAGGCGGCGCGCCCGTCCAGGTCGTCGAGTCGTCCACCGGGCGCCTCCTCGGCACCGTCGACGAGGCGTCCGCGCACACGACCGTCCACGACGGCGCCGTCTACGTCCACCAGGGCGAGTCCTTCATCGTGCAGACCCTCGACCTCGACGATTCCGTCGCGCTCGTCGAACCCGCGGAACCCGACTACTCCACGACCGCCCGCGACGTCACCGACATCGGCATCGTCGAACGTCTCCGCTCGTCCGCGTGGGGGGAGGCGACCCTCGGCTTCGGCACCGTCGACGTCACCCGCCAGGTCGTCGCCTACCAGATGCGCCGCATGCAGACCGGCGAGATGCTCGGCGAGAAACCCCTCGACCTCCCCCCGCGCACCCTCCGCACCCGCGCCGTCTGGTGGACGCTCTCCGCGGACGTCACCGAACGCCTCGACCTCGACCTCGCGGGCGCCGCGCACGCCGCGGAGCACGCGTCCATCGGCCTGCTGCCGCTGTTCGCCACCTGCGACCGCTGGGACATCGGCGGCGTCTCCACCGCCCTGCACCCCGACACGGGCCTGCTCACCGTGTTCGTCTACGACGGCCACGAGGGCGGCGCGGGCTTCGCCGAACGCGGCTACGCCGACGCCGCGTCCTGGCTCCGCGCCACCCGCGACGCGATCGGCTCCTGCGAGTGCGCCACCGGCTGCCCGTCCTGCATCCAGTCCCCCAAGTGCGGCAACGGCAACGACCCCCTCGACAAGGAAGGCGCCCTGGTCCTCCTGGACGCCCTCCTCGAACGAGCCCCCTGACCACCCGCGAGGCGCGGTGTCCGTCCATGGCCCCGCCCGGCGGCGCCAGGAGGGCGTCCAGGGCGGCCCGCCAACGGCGCCGTCACCACCTGCTGACCGCCCCCGCCCGCAGCACGGTCCCTGGGCCGTTCCGACACCCCCGCCCCGTGAGACTCCGCGCGGGCGCGTCCAGCCCCGGCGTCCGCATCGTCCTCGGGCGCGCGGGAGACCCGTACGAGGCGGATGTGCTAGCGGTACTCGCTCAGCCCGTCCGCCAGTTCCTCCTCGTCTCCGTCGCGGACGGCGGCGAGGGCCTGCTGGAGGGCGAAGGTCGCACGGATCGCGGCGATGCGGTCGGCGATGCCCGCCTCCCGGCCGGGGCCGCGGGCGAGCACCCGCCCCAGCAGGTCGTCGCCGTACCCGGCGGCGAGCGCCGCGAGGTCCTCCGCGGGGTCGCCGAGCGCGACGTCGTCCCAGTCGAGCACTCCGGCGAGGCGCGGCGAGCCGTCCCGCCACTCCCACAGGACGTTCTCGGCGCCGAGATCGCCGTGCACCACCGCCCCGGCGAGGTGCGGCAGGCCGCCGAGCGCCGCGAGTTCCCGTTCGGCCCGCCGGCGCCCGTCGCCGGACATGAAACGGAACAGCTCCGCGCGCACGCCGTCCGCGAACCGGCGCCACCGGTCCGCCGGCTCCCGGGGCAGCGCGGCGCGCACCGCCTCGTCGGCGGCGGCACGGCGCAGCCCGGCCAGCAGCGCGGCGCACTGCGCCGCCACGGCGTCGGCCACGCGGGCATCGCGCAGCGCGTCATCCTCCAGCGGCTCCCCGGGGAGCCGGTCGAGCACCAGGAACGGCACCTCCCCGGCGCCGCCTTCGCGCAGCGGTACGGGCGTGCGGAACCCCAGGTCGAGCCGGGCGAGGGCGCGGAGGACGGCCGCCCGGCCCGGCAGCCGATCGGCCGCCGCCGCAGTGCGGGGCAGGCACACGACGCGGTCCGAGCCGATGGCGACATGGTGGAACTGCCCCCGCCGCACGGGGACGACCGCGGGATCGTCCTCGGGCAGCAGGGCGCTCAGCAGAGCGCGATGCGCAGTCCGGACGTCCACGTCCCACTCCTCGATGACACGGGCATCCCGGCTCGGCGCCCCCTCGGCGACACCGGCCGCACCGCACGTCGAGGACGTCCGGACAGCGCCGGCCTCATGGGCGGCGTTGGCGCCGGGCGGGGCCGGGCGCCCGCCGCGCCTGTCAGGGGGCGACGCGCTGGGCGGGGACGGACGGTTCCTCGCCCATGCCGCGGCGGGCCTGGGCCAGCGCCTGCTGCAGCTTCCGCCGCTCCATCTCGAGGGTCTGCAGGGACTCCTCGTGCTCGTCCCGGAGATCCCGCAGTTCCCTGCGCATCTCGATCGCGCGCTTGAACCCGAACGCCGCCACCGTCACGCCGGACATGAACACCACGGCGACCACGGCACCGGCCATGAACACGTGCCATTCCTCGGTCACCCCGGGCACCGCGTCACCGAACGCCGTCAGCCCGGCCTCGCCCGTGTTGTCCAGCACCACCGCCACCGCCGCGAGCACGGCGGCCAGCACCAGGACCAGCCCCAGGAAGATCATGCGGGAGGTTCTCCTCTCCGGCAGTCCGACTGGCACCGCAGCCTAGACCGCGGACATTTCGGTCGCCACCCCTGACGATCACTTGCGTCGCGAGCGCGCCACCTTCACGTCGACGCCCGCCGGCCGGCGCCGCCCGGCCGCGTCGCCGCCCTTGCGGGACGGCGCCCGCCTGGCTCCGCCCCTCGCCGGCATCGTGGCCGTCGCCCCCTTCGCGGCGGGCGCCTTGGCGGAGCCGGGCCTCGTGGCGGCCTTCGCGGGGGCGGCCTTCGCGCCGGCCGGCTCGGCGGAGTCGGGCTTCGGTGTCTTCGGCTTCACGTGGCCGGTCTTCGCGACGGCCTCGGCGCGCGCGATGTGCTCGCGCATCCTGGTGACCCGCTTGCGCCCGGTCCCGCCGCGGGCGATCCGCGCCGCCCTGCCCCGCGAGCTCGTCGCGGCGCCGGCGACGCGCAGGCTCCGCGTCCACGTGCCCAGGTGCGCCGCGACGACCAGCAGCACGAGCGCGATCCCGATGCTCTTGCCCCACTGCAACCGGTCGGTGGCCGCGACGTTCTGCGCGACGGGCGCGTCGCCCGCGATCTCCGGCGCCGGATAGACCAGGCCCGGGGTCGCGCCGTCGGGCTGGACGGACGGCAGCGTGATCGGCGACTGCTCGTTGAACGGGGTCAGCGCCGTGGACGCGCTCGGTGCCGAGGAACCCCCCGCGGGCAGCGACGTCGACCCGCCGCCGGACGGGGCGTTCGCCGCCGCGACGACGTCGCTCGCGTTCGCGGCGTCCGAGTACACCGAGCCGCCGGCGCCGTCCGACCGCTTGGCGCGGACTTCGACCGAGAAGGTGCCGCTGTCCTGGGTCAGCGGCAGGCTCGCGGAGCAGGCGCCGCCGCTGCAGAAGGTGCCCACCGACCCGGCCGCGGGCTTCACCCCCGACCCGCTGAGCGTGTAGCCCTCCAGGTCCGCTTCCTTGCCCATGCCCCACTTCACGACGAGCTTCTCGCCGGACACGGCGGCGGACACGCCCGAGGGGGTCGCCGGGGGCACCTTCACGGTGAAGTTGCTGGCCGCGACCTCGTTCCAGAGTTCGTGATCCACGTAGAGCTTGTAAGCGCCGTTGTGCGTGATCGGGAACGTCCCGGTGAGCTCGCCCGACGCGAACCTCTGCTCGTCCAGGAGCTTGTCGCCGACGCCGGGCCCGCTGATCCGCAGCTCCACCTTGGCCGCGTAGAAGTCCGCGTTCGCCTTGGCGGTGAGCTGGGACCCGCTGGTGATGACCGCGCCGTCCTTGGGGCTGAGGATCGTCGTCTCGGCCGACGCGGGCGGCGCGGCGATGACCGGGATGCTCATCGCAAGAGGGGTCGCGAGCGCGATCGCACCGATCCTGCGAATGATGGTCACGGCGTCAATCCCTTCGACTGCGTCCGGGTCGCGGGGCTCACTGTGCCGAGTGCTGAGCGGGGGCTTACGGCAGCGTAACGTACCAACCGGTAACGTAAGTCACAGATGGGTGACAAATGAGGTGACAGTGGCTCCGGTCGCGACCTATTGACGTTCAGTTCAACGAACTGGGTCGCGTCAGGTTACGCCCATATCTCCCACAGGACCAGCCCTGGCCCGGGAAACGATCCGAAGATCACCGATCTCCCCGGGCCCCTTCACTCGCACGATCACCCGCACCTCCACGACGTCCCCGCGTACCGCGCATCCCTCCAGCCGCGCCCCCGACGCGGCCGCGATCTCCCGCGCCCGCCCGCAGGCGGCCTCGCGCCCGTCCGCCGCATGGGCCGCTCCCGCGAGCGCCGCGAGATCGGCCGCCGCATCCCCCCGATGCCGCGCCGCCCGCACCCCGCCCACCGCCATCGCGGCCACTCCGCCCATCCAGATCACCGCCATGAACGCCACCACCCACAACGTCCCCGCCCCCCGCTCACCACGCCCCCCGCTCACCACGCCCCCTGGCCCGCACCTTGCCGCCCCCCAAGAAACGAGCCCGGCGCCCCACCCTTTCGACCAACGACCACACCTGGCAGAGCCGCCGAATACAAACATCCGCCCACCCCTCACCCGTCCGCCCGTCCTCCACCCGTCCACTTGTCCTCTGCCCGGCCCCGGCCGCCTGCCCGTCCGTGGCGCGCACGCTTCGCATGCAGCCCCTCCAGCAACCGGCACCCATCTCCAATCCACAGCCGGGCCCCCTTCGGCCACCACCGCACCCCTCAATCACCGCTACGACGCCCGCTCGACCGTCGTGGCGCAGCACGCGTCCCGCCCGCACGCGACGTCCGGCTTCTTCGTGCCTGCGGCGCCCGGTTCAACCGTCGCTACGCTGCCCGGCTCCTTCGTGGCCGGGGGGTCGGAGTGGGGCGGTTGTGGTGCCGGGCTCGGTGGCGGCTGCGGCGTGGGCGTGGACGACCAGGGCGGGGAGGCGGGCCGCCGCCGGGGGTGCGACGGGGGCCGTCACCTCGACGAGGACGGTGCCCTCGTCGCGGGTGACCTTCACCGTGGCGCCTTCGGGGACGGCCCTGGCGACCAGGTCCCGTACGGCGGTCAGGGATTCGCCTCTGGCCGCGGCGCGCGCGCCCGTTCGGGCGGCGTCGTTGCACGCGAGCTGGGTCGAGACGGCCGTCATCCCCCACAGCACGATCGCGGTGACCAGGACCAGGGCCGGGAGGGCCACGGCGATCTCCGCCGTGGCCATGCCCCGGTCCCTCAGTCGGCGAGCTGGAGGGCCCGCTCCACGATCGCTAACAACATGTCCTGTACCTGCGAGCTCGTCACGATTTTGAAGAGCAGGCCCGCGAATGCCGCGGCGGCGATCGTGCCGACGGCGTACTCGGCGGTGGACATGCCCGCGTCCTTGTTCTTCCAGCGCTGCATCGGGTTCATGGGTCCTCCCGTGTCGGTTGGCTCCAGGTTCTGGCATGGGGATCGAGGACGTCGGCGGAACGCCGGGCTGTGGATAACTCATGGCGCGGGGACGAGGATCGTCGAGGCGATGCCGGCCACGGCCGGGACGACGCCGAGCAGGACGAACGCGGGCAGGAAGCACAGGCCCAGCGGGGCGAGGACCCTGATGCCGGCGGCCCGCGCGCGGCCCGCCGCCGCGGCGCGGGACGTCCGCCGCTGGTCCCGGGCGAGCCGCGCGAGGGACGGCGCGAGCGCGGCGCCGTGCGAGGTCGCGCGGACGGCGGCCCGGGCGAGGGGCGCGAGCGTCGGTTCCGCGGTGAGCGCGAGCCAGGCGGTGGCAGGGTCGGCGCCGAGGCGGATCTGCACCGACACCCGGTCGAGTTCCTCGCCCAGGGGGCCGCCGATCGCGTCCGCCACTGCGTCCACCGCGTCCTGCCAGGGCGTGCCGCCGCGCAGGCAGGCGGCGAGCAGGTCCACGGCCACGGGGAGGTCGGCGATGAGCCGCGCCCGGCGGCGGGCCCGCTCCGCGCCGCCCAGGCGGGGGAACGCGTACCAGACGGCCGCGGCGGCGGGGGCGCCCAGCGGGGGGCCGAAGGGGAGGCCGAACAGGAGGGTGGGAAGGACGGCCGCGGCCGCCGTCGCGGCGCGGCGGAGCAGTGCGTCTCTCGGGGGGCCGTTCTTCCGTCGTGGGGTTCTGAAGCATCGGGCGAGCCTCCGGCCGGAGTTGCGTCTCGTGCGGATGTGGACGGCCGTCGCCGCGCAGAGGACGGCCGCGAGGGCTGTGATCACTCAGCGTCCCGGTGGTCGGGGCGACTCGGCGTTCCTCGCCAGGCGCGCCGTCCAGCAGAGGCCGGCGGCGTTGAGGGCGGCCCCGGCGAGCAGGCAGGCGAGGCCGGGGAGCGAGCCGCAGAGGAAGGACAGGGGGCGCGCGCCGAGCGCCGCCGCCATGGCGATGCCGAGGAGGGGCAGCACGGCGAGCAGGCGGGCCGTGGCCCGGGGGCCCGCGAGCTGGACCGAGACGTCCTGGCGCTGGGCCTCCTCGTCGCGGAGTGCGGCGGCCAGGCCGTCCAGGACGGTCGCGAGCGTGCCGCCGCGTTCGGCGCCGACGCGCCAGCAGGCGTCCAGGAGGCGCAGGCCCTCGGCGCCCGGGGTCTTCGCGAGGTCCGTGAGGTCGCGGCATTCGAGCAGCTCCTTCGCGATGTGCGGGTCGAGGACGGCGGCGGACGAGGCGAAGGCGTCCTCGGGGGCTCTGCCGGCGGCCAGTTCGGCGGCCATCCCGTCGCAGAGCTCGATGACCGAGGTGCGCCATCGGCGGGTGCGGGTGCGGCGTTCACGGAGGGTGCGCAGGTGGGTCGTGAGGGCGGTTCGCGGGTCGCGGGGGGACAGGACGCCGTGGAGACGCCGGGACGCTCGTGGCGGCGCCGCCAGCGTCCAGACCGCCGCGGACACGCACAGGGCCGCCAGTTCGGCCGTCATGTCCAGTGCGGGTGCAGCCGGGCCGCCAGGGCGGCGGCGCCGGGATGGCGAACCGTCTCGCCGGCGGGGGTGAACGTGACGGCGGGGTGGACGGCCACCAGCCCGTCGGGCGCGCGCTGCAGGAGGCTCACCTCCGCGACCCGGCGGGCGCCCGAGGGCGCCCGGGCGAGGTGGACGACGACGTCGAGGGCGGCGGCGAGCTGGCTGTGGACGGCCTCGCGGGTGAGCCCGGCGGCGCACGCGAGCGCCTCGAGGCGCGCGGGGACGTCGGCCGGGGTGTTGGCGTGCAGGGTGCCGCAGCCGCCCTCGTGCCCGGTGTTGAGCGCCTGCAGGAGGACGACCACCTCCGCGCCCCGGACCTCCCCCACGACGAGCCGGTCGGGGCGCATGCGGAGGGCTTGGCGGACCAGGTCGTTCAGGGTGATGCCGCCCGCGCCCTCCATGTTGGGCGGGCGGGCCTCCAGCCGGACGACGTGCGGGTGGTCGGGACGCAGCTCGGCGGAGTCTTCCACCAGGAGGAGCCGCTCGGACGGGTGGGCGGAGCCGAGCAGCGTGCTCAGCAGCGTCGTCTTGCCGGTGCCCGTGCCGCCCGTGACGAGGAACGCGGCGCGGGCCGCGACCACGGCGGCCAGGAGGGCGGCGCCCTCGGCCGGGACGGTCGCGGTGGCGACGAGCTCGTCGAGGGTGAACGCCCGGCGGCGGGGGAGCCGCAGGGACAGGCAGGTGCCGCCGGGCGCGATGGGCGGCAGGACGGCGTGCAGCCGGACGCCGCCGGGCAGCCGGGCGTCGGCGTAGGGCGCGGCGTCGTCGAGGCGGCGCCCGGCCGCCGCGGTGAGCCGCTGCGCGAGGCGGCGGAGCGCGGGCTCGCCGGGGAACCGGACGTCGGTGCGGACGAGCCCGCCGCCCGCGTCGGCCCAGACCTCGTCGGGCCCGTTGACGAGGACGTCGGTGACGTCCGGCGATCGCAGGAGCGGTTCGAGGGGACCGGCGCCGACGAACTCCGCGCGCAGCTCGTCGGTGAGGGCGAGGACCTCCCTGTCGCCGAGGAGGCGCTCCTCGGCCCGGAGGGCGGCGGCCACCCGCCCGGCCGTCGGCTCGGCCCCCGTGTCCGCCAGCCGCCCGCGCACCGCGTCCGAAAGCCGCGTCATGCCCCCTCCTCGATGTCTGTCGCCGGCCCGGCGTCCGCGGCCCGGCTCTGCCCCCGTGCGGGCGGAGCGGTGTGCGATGGACGCGTCATGCCGCTTCCTCGCGGTAGGCGTAGGGCTGGAGGGAGAGGTCGTCGAGGAGGTCGCGGCAGAAGTCGGTGAGGGGGCCCCGGCGGGTGACGGCGGCGAGTTCGCCCTCGTCGATGGCGGCGGGGAGGCGGCGGTCGCGGTCGAAGGCGCCGGCGGACGGGAGGTCGAGGGCCTTGGCGACGGCGTCGGCGGTCAGGCCGCCGGGGGACGGGCCCTGCACGACGAGGCGCAGGTCGGCGGTCTCGCGGCGGAGGGCGGCGGCGAGGCCGTCGGCGGCCACCGTGGCGCGGACCTCGGCCGGGACGAGCAGGAACGTGACGTCGGCGGCGCGCAGCGCCGCCCGGCCGAGGTCGCCGGGGTAGCGGGGGACGTCGGCCACGACGAGGTCGAAGCCGCGGACCGCCGCCTCCAGGAGGGACGACACCGCCTCGCCGGTGAGCGGGACGGGTTCGCCGCGCCGCCAGGAGAGGACGGACAGGTCGCCGTCGCCGGGGAGGGTGTCGCGGAGGGCGGCGGGTCCGAGCCGGCCGCGCCGCTCGGCGAGGTCGGGCCAGCGGACGCCCTCGTGCTCCTCGAGGCCGAGGAGGAGGTCGACGCCGCCGCCGAGGGGGTCGGCGTCGGCGAGGAGGGTGCGCAGGCCGGCCCCGGCGGCGGTGACCGCGAGGGTGGCGGCGAGGACGCTGGCGCCCGCGCCGCCGCGGGCGCCGACGACGCAGACGACGGCGGCGCGGTTCGCGTCGGGTTCGGCGGCGGTGGCGAACGCGGCGATCAGCCAGTCGTCGTGGTCGGGGAGGACGGCGACGTCCTGGGCGCCGGCCTGGACGGCCATCCGGTAGGCGTCGGCGGTGGCGGCGGAGGCGACGAGCACGACGCCCGCTCTGCGGGGCAGGCCGCTCGCCGCGACGTCGGCGGCCGCGTCGGCGCCGACGAGGACGAGCGCGGGCCACGTCCAGGCGGGTCGGGCCTCGCCGACGTCGTGGGCGACCTCGGCGTGGGCGTCGGCCGCGGCGGCGAGCCGGAGCAGGGCGTCGGCGGTGCCGCGATCGCCGGTGACGATCAGTGCCGCGAGGTTCATGGAGGCTCCTTCGGGTCGGAGGTCTCCACCTTGCGGCGGCGCGGGCGGGCACCGCGTGGGATCGCGGGACTGTGGATAACTTCGCGGGCGGGCGGCGGCCGAGGGGTGCCGCGCGCCCGCCCGCGTGAGATTGGGCGACCCCCGCCGGGGGGGGAGAGCGGGGGTCGCCGAACGGATCCGGCTCCGGGGGGGTAGAGCCGGTCCGCTTTCCCAAGAAAGACTCAGGGGAGATCAGGCTAAACCGGACGTAAGCCCGTCCTATAGGACGGGCAAAGTCGCTGCATCACCAGTCTAGGCGAATACAACATATGCTGCCCGACCGTCGAGAGTTCCGTCGAGTCGCAAACTCACCCGGCGGATCAGGTTTTTCTCGTCCGGTCAGAACGATCACGGCCTCCGGGCGGCCTGCCGAGACCGCGCGGACCCGCACCGTTTCGCGTGCACGGCACGCAACGGGGCGGGAGTGGGAGCGTACCGGAACGGCAAAGATCCTTCGGGTATCGCAACCAAAAAGCAATCATCACCGTACGTGATCGATTTCGGTTCTAGGTGATAGTTGCGGTTAGCCCGGAATGGCGGCCATCGAGGGAGAGGCGTCGGCCGAGGGAGTCCCGCCGCCCTGTCGGCGCGCGATCCCCACTTTCCCGAATGGGGCTTGCCAACTGGGCAAATGAGGCGTACACAGGGAGTACGGACATCTGTCCGGGCACGGCAGCCGGGCACCCACGCGCGACCAGCCGCGGGAGGCGCGTCGAGACGGGCTTGACCCGATCCGACGGATTGAGGTGCACGCTTGGTAACCCGGTGTGACGTGCCAGACGGCGGCGTCTCGCGATGAGGCGCCGCTCGTCGCGTCCGGGGGCCGCGCGGACGAGCGTTCCGGAACCTTCAGCGGACGTCGAGGCCGAGCGATTCGGCGATCACGACGGCCTGGTGCGGGTCGATCCGCGCGCCCGTCAACTCGACCGTCCGAGGGTCGATGGTCGAAATGTCGCTTCCACGGAGATCGCACCCGGACAGGTCCGCCGCCCGGAGCCATGCGCCGGAAAGATCGACTCCGCGAAGGGCCGCGCCGGCGCAGCGCGCGCCGGTGAGATCGGCCTCGCGCAGCCGCACGTCCGTGAAGGACGCGCGCCGCAGGTCGGCACCCGGCAGGCCGGTGAACGACCAGTCGCCGCCCCGCACCTTCATGAGGTCGTACGTACAGCCGTCGAACATGCTGCCGAGAAGTTTGCAGCCGTCGAACGTCGAGTCGAAGAAACCGCAACGGACGAACGTGCAGTTGATGAACGCGGTGTCCGTGTGAACGGAGACATTGAAGCGGACGCCCCGGAATGTGCAGTCGACGAAACTCGCGCCCGTGCCGTGGGCTTCGGTCATGTCCACGTCCGAGAACAGGACGCGTTCGTGTTCCTCGCCCGTCAGGTCGCGCGAGTCCCAGTCGGCGCCGGTGACGGTGCTCTCCGTGGGCGCGGCCGGACGTCCGTTCTTGCGATCCGCCATGCCGCCAGGCTCACACACCCCTCCGACAGGCCGCGCCCCGCGGGAGGACGTCAGCCGCGCATCAGGGCTTCGCAGATCGCCTGGGAGTCGCGGGCGGCGGCGGCCACGGCGGCCGAGCAGTGCCGGATCCACACGGTGAGGCCCTCCGGGGTCCCGGACGCGTAGGCGCGCAGGGCGTCCGCGTAGTCGGCCCCGAGCTCCAGGTGGCCGACCTCGGGCGCGGCGAGCGACTTGGGGTCGAGGCCGCGCGCGACGAGCGTGAGCCGCTGGGCGGCGCGGGCGACGATGCCGTCGCCCCAGCCGAACGGCCGCAGCGTGAGCAGCTCCCCGTGGACGATCGCCGCGACGACGAGCGCCGGCGCCTTCGTCGTCCCGGTGAGCAGCCCGCTGAGCGCGTCGAGGCGGGCCGCGACCTCGGCGGCGGGCGGCGGGTCGCCGAGCTCGAGAACGTCCTCGACGGGACGGCCGTCGGGGCGCGGGCGGCCGAGGTCGGCGGCGTCCACGGCGTCGGCGGCGGCCAGGACGTGCAGGCGCGCGAGGACCTGCCGGGGCGCGTGCCGCCACGTCTCGGCGAGCGAGCCCAGTTCGGCGGACACGCGCAGGGCGCCGTGGACGATCGGGTCGCCGGGGTCGTCGGTGGTGCGCAGGACCTCGAGGTCGACGGCGGCGCCCTCGAGGACGGCCGTCGCGCGCGCCCCGCGCAGCGCGGACTCGGTGGAGACGTCGGCGCTGCGGCGGCGCAGGATCCGGTGACCGAGCAGCCGGTCGACGGCGGTGCGCGCGTCGGCCACGGCGTCGGCCACGCCGGGGAGGTTCGCTACGTGTGCGAGGGCATCGGTCACGGCCCGACCTTATGCGGTGGCCGCGGGTGCCGGGACGGCGCCCCGACGCGGGCCCGCGGGAGGCGGGGACGCACGGTTCCGGGGCGGCCGGCCTGGGAAGGTGGGGTGTGTCGGTCGTCACTGTGAGCATCGGGGCGGGCGCGCCCGGGGCCCGCGCCCTCGACACACGGGAGCACGGCTTGTGAGAGCGGGACCTTCCTGGTGGAGTGGGCATACCGGGCGACCCGTCTCAGCAAGCGAGGAGTACTGCGTTGAGCCAGAGCCAAGAGACACTGTCGAACCTGTTGCAGGAGACGCGGCGCTTCGCCCCCCCGGCCGATCTCGCCGAGTCGGCGAACGTCAAGGCCGACGCCTACGAGGAGGCGGCCGCCGACCGGCTGGGCTTCTGGGCCCGGCAGGCGGAGCGGCTGTCGTGGTCCAAGCCGTGGGACCAGGTCCTCGACTGGAGCAACCCGCCGTTCGCGAAGTGGTTCGTGGGCGGCGAGCTGAACGTCGCGCACAACTGCGTCGACCGGCACGTCGAGGCGGGGAACGGCGACAAGGTCGCGTACCACTGGGAGGGCGAGCCGGGCGACACCCGCACCCTCACCTACGCGGACCTGCGGCGCGAGGTGAGCAAGGCCGCGAACGCGCTGCTGGAGCTCGGCGTCCGCAAGGGCGACCGGGTCGCGATCTACCTGCCGATGATCCCCGAGCTGCCGATCTCGATGCTGGCGTGCGCGCGGATCGGCGCGACGCACTCGGTCGTCTTCGGCGGGTTCTCGGCGGACGCGCTGCGCACCCGCATCGACGACGCGCAGGCGAAGATCGTCATCACGTCGGACGGCGGGTACCGGCGCGGCAAGCCGTCCGCGCTGAAGGCGACGGTGGACGAGGCCGTCGACGGCGCGCCGTCGATCGAGCACGTCCTCGTCGTCCGGCGGACGGGCGAGGAGGTCGCGGCCCACGAGCGGGACGTGTGGTGGCACGACGTCGTGGAGCGGCAGAGCGAGGAGCACACGCCGGAGCCGGTGGACGCCGAGCACCCGCTGTACATCCTCTACACGTCGGGGACGACGGGTAAGCCGAAGGGGATCCTGCACACCACGGGCGGGTACCTGACGCAGACGGCGTACACGCATCACGCCGTGTTCGACCTGAAGCCGGAGACGGACGTGTACTGGTGCTCGGCCGACATCGGCTGGGTGACCGGGCACTCGTACATCGTGTACGGGCCGCTCGCGAACGGCGCGACGAGCGTCCTGTACGAGGGGACGCCGGACACGCCGCACAAGGGCCGGTGGTGGGAGATCATCGCCAAGTACGGGGTGTCGCTGTTCTACACGGCGCCGACGGCGATCCGGACGTTCATGAAGTGGGGCGACGACATCCCGGCGGCGCACGACCTGTCGTCGCTGCGGGTGATCGGCAGCGTGGGCGAGCCGATCAACCCGGAGGCGTACGTCTGGTACCGGGAGCACATCGGCGCGGGCGGGGCGCCGGTCGTGGACACGTGGTGGCAGACCGAGACCGGCAGCATCATGATCAGCCCGCTGCCGGGGGTCACTGAGGGCAAGCCGGGCGCGGCGATGCGGCCGCTGCCGGGGATCGTCGCGGACGTCGTGGACGACCGGGGCGAGCCCGTCCCGAACGGCGGCGGGGGCTTCCTGGTGGTGAAGGAGCCGTGGCCGTCGATGCTCCGCACGATCTGGGGCGACGACGAGGGGTACGTGAAGACGTACTGGTCGCGGTTCGAGGGCCTGTACTTCGCGGGCGACGGCGCCAAGAAGGACGAGGACGGCGACCTGTGGCTGCTCGGCCGGGTCGACGACGTGATGCTGGTGTCGGGGCACAACATCTCGACGACCGAGGTGGAGTCGGCGCTGGTGTCGCACCCGAAGGTCGCGGAGGCGGCGGTCGTCGGCGCGACCGACCCGGTGACGGGGCAGGCGATCGTGTCGTTCGTGATCCCGCGGGGCAGCGCGGGCGGCGACGTCGAGGGCGAGGAGTTCCTGAAGGAGCTCCGCGACCATGTGGCGAAGACGCTCGGGCCGATCGCCAAGCCGCGCCAGATCATGATCGTTCCGGAGCTGCCGAAGACGCGGTCCGGGAAGATCATGCGGCGGCTGCTGCGGGACGTCGCCGAGAACCGCAGCATCGGGGACGTGTCGACGCTCGCCGACGGCACGGTGATGGACCTGATCTCCGAGAAGCTGCCGAGCGCGAAGCCGGAGGACTGACCGGGATCTGAGCCGGACGGACGGGCGTGGCGCGGGCTCCCGCGCCGCGCTCGTCCGTCCGCCGTCCCGGTTCGTCACGGCGGCGCACCGGTTCGTCGCCCGAACCCGTCGAAGGTCAACTGTGGGCGATTTCGCATGATTTGGTGGCGAGTGGCCAGAGATCTTGCGGGTAAGGTGCAAGAAGGTGCGCCGGGAAGTCTGGTCGGCAGAGTCCGGCCCGTGACGTTTGCGGGGCGGCTCTTCGCCGTGCCGTCCATCGCCCCGGGGGGGTCCTCTTGCCGCGCCCGTCCAGCCGCACCGATAGCTCGCGCCGTCCCGTCGCCGCCGTCTGGCCGTTCCGCCCCACCGTCCGCTACAGCCAGCAGGTCGCCAAGGCGCTGCGCCTGGAGACGGTCGGCGGCATCATCATGCTGCTGGCGGCCGTGGCCGCGCTCATCTGGGCGAACACCCCCTGGTCGGACGCGTACTACGACCTGCAGAAGTTCGAGATCAGCCCGCACTGGCTGCACATCGGGCACATGGACGTGGCGCACTGGGCGTCCGGCGGGCTGCTGGCGGTCTTCTTCTACCTCGCCGGCCTGGAACTCCGCGAGGAGCTCACGCACGGCGAGCTGCGCAACCCGCGCGACGCGGCGCTGCCGGTGCTCGCCGCGACCGCGGGCGTGGTGCTGCCCGCGGCCATCTTCCTCGCGGTCAGCTTCGGGACGCCCGGCGCCTCGCAGGGCTGGGCGATCCCCACGGCGACCGACATCGCGTTCGCCCTCGCCGTGCTCGCGGTGACGTTCTCCGCGTGCCCGGCGCCGCTGCGCGCGTTCCTGCTGACCCTCGCCGTCGTGGACGACCTGATCGCCATCGCGATCATCGCGCTGTTCTACTCGAGCGCGCTGGACTGGAACTGGCTCGGCCTCGGCGTCGCGCTGATCGCCGTGTTCGGGTTCCTGCAGTTCCGGGGCGTCCGCTCCCCGTGGCTGTACGCGCCGCTGGCCGTTCTCGCCTGGTACTGCGTCCTGCGGAGCGGCGTGCACGCGACGGTCGCCGGCGTGGCGCTCGGGATGCTCACCAGCCCGCGGCAGGCCCCGGACGGACGTCCGACGAACGCCGAGCGCGCCGACCACTTCCTGCGCCCGTTCTCGGCGGGTTTCGCCGTGCCGGTGTTCGCGTTCCTGTCGGCGGGCGTCACGCTCAGCGTCTCCGCGCTCGGGGACGTGTTCACCGATCGGATCGCCCTGGGCGTGATCGCCGGTCTGGTGATCGGTAAGTTCGTCGGTGTCTTCGGCGGGGCCTGGCTGGCGGTGCGGATCGGTCTGGCCACGCTGGGGGCGGAACTGCAGTGGCGGGAGATCGCGGGCGTCGCGATGCTCGCCGGGGTGGGATTCACCGTTTCACTGCTGATCGGCGGTTTGGCCTATACCGACCCGGCACAATTGGAGAGAGTGACGACTGCGGTCCTGATCGCGAGCGTGCTCGCCTCGGCGGCCGCCACCGTGGTCTTCCGGATGAGGACGCGCACCCGCGCGCGGCTTTCCGACTGACGGGCCGACGCGGTGCCACCGGGTGGCCGGACGAGCCGTCCGGCTGCCAGGCTGGGACGCCGTGGTGGTCGGGGCTCTGGAAGGAGAGAGCGATATGTCCGAGGCAACGCCGGGCGAGCGCGTCGAGGACAAGTCCCTCGGCGAGCTCGTCGCGCTGGCGTCCAGCAACGTCTCCGACCTGGTCAGGGCGGAGATGGAACTGGCCAAGATGGAGCTCAAGTCCGACGCGAGGAAGGGCGCGATCAGCGGCGTGATGCTCGTCATCGCCGCGGTGATGGGCGGGATCATCGTGATCCTGCTGTCGATCTCGCTGGCGTTCGGGCTGATCGAGCTGGGCATCTGGCCGTGGCTGGCGTTCCTGATCGTCGCGGTCCTGTACGGCCTGCTCGCCGTCGTGCTGGGACTCATCGCCAAGCGCCTCATCGGCAAGATCGAGGGAGCGAAGCGGACGCGCCGGACACTGAAGGACACACCGGGCGCACTGCGGCATCGCGGCGGCGCCGACACCCCCGCGCTGACGGACTGAGCGGGGCACACAGGCAGGCAGGGGGCGGGCCATGTCCGGGCACGACGCGTCGCTGATCGAGGTCGACGGTCCGTGGACCCACCGCGCGATCAGCGCGGGCGGGACGCGCTTCCACGTCGCCGAGGCGGGGGAGGGGCCGCTGGTCCTCCTGCTGCACGGCTTCCCCGAGTTCTGGTGGTCGTGGCGCGAACAGCTCGTGTCGCTGCCCGCGGCCGGCTACCGGGCGGCCGCGATCGACCTGCGCGGCTACGGCGGCAGCGACAAGCCGCCGCGCGGGTACGACCTGGTGACGCTGGCCGGGGACGCCGCCGGGCTGGTCCGCGCGCTCGGCGAGGCCGGCGCGATCGTGGTGGGGCACGACTGGGGCGGGCTGCTGGCCTGGACGATGGCCGTCTACCACCCGAAGATCGTGCAGCGGCTCGCGGTCGTCGGCGCCCCGCATCCGCTGCGGCTGCGGCGGTCGGTCCGGGAGAGCCCGCGCGAGCAGGGGTGGGCGGCGCGGCACACGTTCGGTTTCCAGGTCCCGGTCCTGCCGGAACGCCGCCTGGTGCGGGACGACGCCGCGCTCGTGGGCCGGCTCCTGCACGAGTGGTCGGGCCCGAACTGGCCCGACGAGGAGACGGAGCGGCTCGTCCGGCGCGCCGTGCAGATCCCGGGGGTGGCGCACAGCGCGCTGGAGTACCACCGGTGGTTCCTCCGGTCGCAGGCCCGTCCGGACGGCATCCGCTACGCGCACCGTATGCGCGCCCCGGTACAGGCGCCGACGCTTCAACTGCACGGCGCCCTGGACAAGTGCATCCTCCCGGAGAGCGCACAGGGGTCCGGCCAGTACGTGGCCGCGCCCTACAGGTGGCGGCTCATCGAAGGGACGGGGCACTTCCCCCACCAGGAACGGCCCGAAGAGTTCGACTCGCATCTGCTCGGCTGGCTCGCCGACCCGGAACCCGACCGCTGAACGCGTACGGTGGGAGGCATGCGGGATCGGGACGAGTCGGGACGCCCGCGCAACGCGCGGCCCCGCGACGCGTACGGGCGTCCGCTGCCGCACGGCGCCACCGGCATCCCCACCATGCCGGACGACCTCCGCATGCGGCCGTCCGAGGCCCTGCGGGAGGCGCAGCGGCTCCTGGACGCCGACCGGCCCTTCCACGCCCACGAGGTGCTGGAGGCCGCCTGGAAGGACGCTCCGGACCCGGAACGGGAGCTGTGGCGGGGGCTGGCCCAGATCGCCGTGGGCGTCACCCACCTGCGCCGCGGCAACACGCGGGGCGCGCGGGCCCTGCTGAGCCGCGCCGCGGACCGTCTGGAGCCGTACGGCGCCGATCCGCCGCACGCGATCGACGTCCACGGCGTCGTACGGCGTGCCCGTGAACTCGCGGGCACGCCCGAAGACGGCCCGGTCGAACTCAAGCTCACCCTGTAAGGCCCCCAGTGGGGCGCTCACGGGTTCAGTCAGAGCAGCTCTGCGTGGAGACCGGCTCGGTGGCGCGCGCGCCCGCGCGCGCGTCCTCGGAGACCTCCTCGGCGGTCAGCGCGTAGCCGGTGGAGGGGGTGTCGAGCGCCGCCGCGAAGATGACGCCGAAGACGCGTCCGTCCGGGGACAGCAGCGGGCCGCCCGAGTTGCCCGGCTCGACCTTGCCGCGGATCGCGTAGATCTCCCGGGCGACCTGGCCGGTGTGGTAGATGTCGGGCCCCTTGGCGGTCTGCCGGGCCCGGATCCGGGCGGCGCTCGCGCTGAACGGCTCGTTCTTCGGGAAGCCCGCGATGATCGCGTTGTCGCGCACCTCGGCCTCCATCTCGAAGTCGAGCGGCCGCGCGTCCAGGCCCGGCACGTACAGCACCGCGATATCGCGGCTGGGGTTGTACAGGACGACCTCGCCCTTCGCCGTCTCGCCCGTGCGGTTGGCCACGGTGGACGGCCCCTGCGCGCCCGCGACGACGTGCGCGTTCGTCATGACGTGGCCGGGCGCGAACACGAACCCGGTGCCCTCGATGCGCCGCTGGCACTGCGGCGCCGTGCTGACGATCTTGACGATGCTGTTGCGCGCGTCCCGCAGCCCGCCGGTCGCCAGCACCGAGTCGTCCGGCGGCGGCACCTCGACCACCGACTCGCCGCCGAGCCCGTTGAAGACCTGCGGGAACTCGCTGCTCTTCACGAACCCCTGGAACGAGGTGAACCAGGTGTGCGCCTGGGTCGGCATCACCTCGTCGATCCCGTTGATGACCGTCGAGCCCTTGACCTGGGTGCGGAGCCACTGGAACTGGGAGTTCGCGAACATGCTGCCGAAGAACCAGGCGACGATCAGCAGCGACAGCGCGCTGACGAACGTGCCGCCGACCGCGTCCGCCGTCCGCGCGTTCAGCCCGGTGACCCGGTTGCGGATCAGCGCGCCCGCCGAGGAGGCGATGAGCTGACCGAACGTCGCGGACAGGAACGCGATGACGATCGCCAGCAGCACCCGCTGGGCGTCGCCGTCCACCGTCGCCTCGGCGATCGGCGGGGCGATCAGCACCCCGGCGACGCCGCCGCCGACGAAGCCCGCGAAGCTCAGCAGGCTCACGATGAAACCCTGCCGGTAACCCGAGACGCCGAACAGCACGACGAGCCCTAGGAGGATCAGATCGAGCATATGGTCGTCCAGCACCGCTTCACCGTATAGCGCGAGGTCGCCTTCTCACGTCCCCTCGCCGGACCAGATTCCCCCGCCCCGGATGGCCACGTGGGGCGATACGGAACGATCACCGACCGTGCCTCTCCCGGCCGCGGCCCGCTGACCTGCGGTTCGGCGGACGGACGGCGCCGCGTGCGGCGCGCGGCGGGCGCCGGTCAGCCGCGGGAGGCGAGATCGAGGACGTCCTGCGGCAGGTCCTCGACGTGATCGGCGTCCCACGGGCGGTCCCAGCCGCCCGCGGCCAGCACCTCGCAGAGCAGCCCGGCCGTGAAGCCCCACACGAGCATGCCGCCGACCTTGAACGCGGGCCCGAGCTTCAGCCCGGACGGGTGCCGGACGGTCAGCCGGTTCGCCGGGTCGACCAGTTCGGCGATCGGCACGCGGGCGACGGTGGCGACCTCGCCGGGATGCCCGGGGGCGATCTGGGACGGTTCGCGCCACCAGCCGGCGACGGGCGTGACGCGGTGCCGGCTGCGCGACAGGTACAGCTCCGGCAGGGTGCAGAGCACGTCCACGCCGGACGGTTCGACGCCCGCCTCCTCCCACGCCTCGCGCAGCGCCGCCGCGACCGGGCCGTCGTCCTCGGGGTCGATGCGGCCGCCGGGGAACGCGGGCTGCCCGGCGTGCTTGTTGAGGGTCGCGGCCCGCTCGGTGAGCAGCACGTCCGGACCGTCCGGTCCCTCGCCGAACAGGATCAGCACGGCCGCGGCGCGCGCGTTTGGGGCCGGCCCGAACTGCGGCGGCACCTGCATCCGCGACGCGTGCGCGCGGAAACGGTCGAGCCATGCGGGGCAGGAGGCGATCTCGGTCACGTTGATCTCAACTCCGTGACGGCCGTTTTGCTTCCCGGCCCCGCCTCGCCCGGCCGGACGGTCGCGGTCACGAGAACGGCCCCGGCTTCACGAGCGCCTCGGCCGTCTCCGGGTCCGTCGGGCCCTCCCCGAACGCCGGGCACAGGGCCGCGAGGGGGCAGGCGCCGCAGGCGGGACGGCGCGCGTGGCAGATGCGGCGCCCGTGCCAGATCAGCCGGTGCGACAGCATCGTCCAGTCCTTGCGCGGGAACAGCTCGCCGATCGCCCGCTCGACCTTGTCGGGGTCGGTCTCGTCCGTCCACGCGAACCTGCGGACGAGCCGCCCGAAGTGCGTGTCGACGGTGATGCCCGGGACGTCGAACGCGTTGCCGAGCACGACGTTCGCGGTCTTGCGGCCGACGCCGGGGAGCGTGACGAGGTCGTTCAGGCGTCCGGGCACCTCGCCGCCGAACCGCTCGACCAGCGCGGCCGACAGGCCCATCACCGACTTGGTCTTGGCGCGGAAGAACCCGGTGGGCTTCAGCAGCGCCTCGACGTCCTCGGGGTCGGCGGCGGCGAGGTCCTCGGGCGTCGGGTACTTCGCGAAGAGCGCCGGGGTGGTCAGGTTGACCCGCTTGTCGGTGGTCTGCGCGGACAGCACCGTGGCGACCAGGAGCTGGAAGGGTGTCCCGAAGTTCAGCTCACAGTGCGCGTCCGGGTAGGTTTCCGTGAGGATCCTGTTCATCCGCCGCGCCCGGCGCACCAGCCCGAGGCGGGTCTCCGTCCCGCGCCGCCCGGCGCGCCGGGCCCGCGGCCGCGCGGAACCGGCGGAGCCGGCGGAACCGTCCGAGGGGGCCGCTTTCGTCGCCATGTCGCCAGGGTAGGCCCCGGACGGCGGGACGGGCGGCACCCGCACGCCCGTTTAAGTGGGAAGAGACCGGTGTGACGGCATTCACCCCGGTGTCCGTACACTGGGCGAACAGGGTCGTGGCGACGATCCCGCGAAGTGACGACCCCGCGTTACGGCGCGCCGTGGCCCTGCCTTCACGTACGCGGTGGGACGTACGTCACACTATGCATGTTGGTGTTTCGAGGAGGAGAAGCGTGACCGACCGCGACGTGGACGTTCTGAGCAGAGCCCCGCTCTTCGAGGCACTCGATGAGCAGGGGGCCAAGGCGCTGCGCGCCAACGTGACCGAGGTGCGGCTCGCCCGCGGTCAGACGCTGTTCAACGAGGGCGAGACGGGCGACCGCCTGTACGTCGTCGTGGAGGGGAAGATCAAGCTGACCCGCACGGCGCCGGACGGCCGGGAGAACCTGCTGAGCGTCCTCGGCCCCAGCGAGATGTTCGGCGAGCTCTCGCTGTTCGACCCCCGGCCGCGCACCGCCAGCGCCATAGCGGTGACCGAGTGCCGGCTGGCCGGGCTCGGCCACGACCAGCTCCGCCCCTGGCTGACCGGGCACGCCGAGGTCGCCGTGCAGCTGCTGCGCGCACTGGCGCAGCGGCTCCGCAAGACCAACGACGTCATGGCCGACCTGGTGTTCACCGACGTCCCCGGCCGCGTCGCCAAGGCCCTGCTGGACCTCGCCGAGCGCTTCGGGCAGCCGTCCGAGGCCGGCCTGCACGTCCACCACGACCTCACGCAGGAGGAGCTGGCGCAGCTCGTCGGCGCGTCCCGCGAGACCGTCAACAAGGCGCTCGCCGACTTCGCGCAGCGCAACTGGCTGCGGATCGAGGCCCGCGCGGTCGTCATCCTCGACATCGAGCGGCTGCGCAAGCGCTCCAAGTGAGCGGGCCGGCCGGTCCGCGACGACCGGCCGGTCACCGTCGGGCCGCCCGTCAGGACCGTTCGTTCAGGTAGTCGAGCTGCGCCTGCACGGACCATTCCGCCGCGGGCCACAGCGACCTGTCGACGTCCGCGTACACGACCTCCACGACCTCGCGCGCCGTCCGGGCGCCCCCCGCCACGGCCGCCTCGACCTGCGCGAGCCGCTCGCGCCGATGGTCGATGTAGTGGTCGAGGGCCGCCAGCGGGTCGTCCAGCTTCGGGCCGTGCCCCGGCAGGATCGTCGCCGCCTCCCGGTCCGCGCAGAACGCCCGGAGCCGGTCGAGGGAGCCCAGGTAGTCGCCGAGCCGCCCCTCCACGACGGTCGTCCCGTAGCCGAGGACGGTGTCGCCGGTCAGGACGGCCCCGTCCGCGGGCAGCCAGAACGTCAGCGAGTCGTCGCTGTGCCCCGGCGTCTCCAGCACGTGGAGCTCCAGCCCGCCGGCCGTGATGACGTCCCCCTCGACGATCCCCTCGTCGCCGAGGCGGTGCCGCGGGTCGAGCGCCCGCACGTGCACGCCGCCGCCGACCAGGTCCACGAACCGTCCGGCCCCGGCGGAGTGGTCCGGGTGCCCGTGCGTGAGGACGACCAGCGCGACCCTGGCCCCCCACGACCCGACCGTGTCCGCGACGCGCCGCAGGTGCACGTCGTCCTTCGGCCCGGGGTCGATCACGACGACGTCGGACGAGTCCGGCTCGCGGACGAGCCACGTGTTCGTCCCGTCGAGGGTCATCGCGGACGGATTCGGCGCGAGCACGCAGTACGCGCGATCGGTTCCCATACCGTCGATCTCGGTCATGGCGCCCATCCTGCCCGAGGCGGGAGGGGGCCGACCGGCCGGGTGCCACCCGAGCCGGTCGAGGCGCCGCAGCGCGGACGTCCCCGCGAGCCGCAGCAGGACGGCCCGCGACAGCCGCGCGCGGGCGCCGCCCGTCCACGGCGCGCGCGTCCGAGCCCGGCCCGTCCACGGCCCGCCGCCCACGACGGCGCCCTCACCCGGTCGGGTAGAAGTGCGCGACGTCCTCGGGCAGCACCAGGAACGCCTCCCCGTCCACGACCTCGGCCGTCGGCTCGTACACGGTGATCGCGCGCTCCGCCGCCAGGACGTCCGCGACCGTCTCGTACTCGGCCAGTTCGGTCAGCGTCGCCAGGGTCGGCGGCAGCATCATCCACTCGCCGGCCCAGCCGCGCTCCACGGCCTCCGCCGGACGCACCCACGCCACCTGGTCGGCCTCCGTGCTGACGTCTCGCGCGCGCTGGCCCTCCGGGATCGCCGCCACGAAGAACCGGGTGTCGTACCGCTTCGGCTCGATCTTCGGGGTGATCCAGTGCGCCCACGGGCGCAGCAGATCGGACCGCAGCACCAGCCCGCGCTTGTCGAGGAACCCGCCGAACGACTGGGAGCGGTCCAGCAGTGCCCGCCGGTCCGCCTCCCACGCGTCCCCGCGGACGTCGTCGACGACCGAGTCCGGCGCCGGGCCCGCGAGCAGCACCAGCGTCTCCTCGAACGTCTCGCGGACGGCCGCGCACACCAGCTCGCGCGCCACCGTCTCGCTCGCGCCGAACGCCGCCGCCCACTCGGCCGGCGACGGGCCCGACCACCCGAGCGACGCCTCGCCGTCGCGCGGGTCGACCGCCCCGCCGGGGAACACGTAGGCGCCGGGCGCGAACGCCATGGACCGCGCCCGGCGCAGCAGGAACGCCTGCAGGCCGTGCCGGTCGTGGTCGCGCAGCACCACGACCGTCGCCGCGTCGCGCGCGGGCGGCGGCGCCAGCCGTCCGGCGTCCATGTCCTCGATGCGCGCCACGAACTCCGCGGGCAGCTTCAGCCCGTTCACCCTCGCCTCGCCGGCCGTGTGGTCCTCATGGCGGCCAATTCGGGCATACCGAATGGCGTTCCGTCAACCCCGAGTCAGCATCCGGGTGAGGAGAGCGACGTTCTCCGCCCGGACGGCCGTCAGCCGACCTCGGCGATCAGCTCGACCTCGACGGGCACGTTGCGGGGCAGGGCCGCGACCCCGACCGCGCTGCGCGCGTGCCGCCCGGCCTCGCCGAACACCTCGCTCAGCAGGTCGCTCGCACCGTTCACGACGTCCGGCTGGCCGTAGAAATCGGGCGCGCTCGCCACGAACCCGACGACCTTCACGATCCGCGTGACGCGCGACAGCTCGCCCACCTCGGCCTTGAGCGCCGCGATCGCGTTCAGCGCGCAGATCCGCGCCTGCGCCTTCGCCTCCTCGGCGCTCACCTCCGCGCCGACCTTCCCGGTGGCGCCCAGCTCCCCCTTCACCAGCGGGATCTGGCCCGCCGTGTAGACGAGCGAGCCCGTCCGCGCCGTCGGCACGTACGACGCGACCGGCGGCACGACGTCCGGCAGCTCCAGGCCGAGCTCGACGATCCGCTCCTCGGGTGTGCTCATCGCCACTCCCTCCTCGACTCGCCCGCGAACGGGCCTAGGACTGCACTTCCCGCTTGAAGTAGGCCACCAGGTTCTCCGGGTTCGGCCCCGGCAGCACGGTGACGAGCTCCCACCCGTCCTGCCCCCAGTTGTCGAGAATCTGCTTGGTGGCGTGCACCAGCAGCGGAACGGTCGCGTACTCCCACTTCTTCATGTGCCTCACCCTAGCGATCGGCCCGCGCCGCGACCCCGCGAACCCACCGCCGCACCGGACCACCCGGCCGCGGTCCAGCGCGCCGCGAGGATCCCGCCGCGGCGGCCGTCCCGGCCCGGGAGCAGAACGGGCCGGGACGGAGGCCGCCAACGGGGTCGAACGCCCGGGCGGCTCAGTCGAGCGGCGGTTCGCGCCGCTCGTCCGCCCGCGTTTCCGGCTCGGCGCCCGCGATGCCCTGCTGCTCGCCCGTGCGCGCGCGTCCCGGCTCGTCCAGGCCGATCACCGGCGGAACGTCGTCGGGCGACGCGAGCGCGGGCGACGCCTCGGCGGCCTTCGCCAGCTCCTGCTCCGCCTTCGCGAGCCGCTCGCCGAGGTCCGGCTTCTCCTCCGGCGCCGCCTCGGCGGCCTTCTTCGCGTCGCTCGTCACCCGGTCGAAGAACCGCAGGATCTCCACCGGGAGCGGCATGACCAGCGTGCTGTTCTTCTCGGCCGACACCTCGACGACCGTCTGCAGCAGCCGAAGCTGGAGGGCCGCCGGGTCCTGCGACATGATCTCCGCGGCGGCGGCGAGGCGCTTGGACGCCTGGAACTCGCCGTCCGCGGTGATGATCCGGGCCCGGCGCTCCCGCTCCGCCTCGGCCTGCCGCGCCATCGACCGCTTCATGCCCTCCGGCAGCGACACGTCCTTGATCTCGACCCGCTCGATCAGGATCCCCCACGGATCCTGAGTGATCTCGTCGATGATCGTCCGCAGCTTGGCGTTGATCTTCTGGCGCTCGCCGAGCAGCTCCTGCATGTCCGCCTGCCCGATGACCGACCGCAGCGACGTCTGCGCCACCTGCGAGACCGCGTACCCGTAGTTCTGCACGTTCACGATCGCCTTCACCGGGTCGACGACCCGGAAGTAGACGACCGCGTCCACGCGGACGCTCACGTTGTCCTCGGTGATGCCCTCCTGCGCGGGCACGTCCATCGTGATCGTCTGCCGGCTGACCTTCTGCATCCGTTCGATCACCGGGACGATCGCCGTCAGTCCCGGCGCCCGCACCGCCCCGGGCCGCAACTGCCCGCCGCGCTGCACCTGGCCGAACCTGAACACGATGCCGTGCTCGAACTGCTGCACCACCCGGATCGCCGAGCCCGCGACCATCAGCCCGACCACGGCGATGCCCAGCAGCACAACGAGGATGATCGCTTCCATACTCGGACACCTCTCTCCCGCGGGACCGTCCCCCAGGTACCCGGCGACGCCGCCCCGGCGCCGGATGCGTGCGCACCCGGCCGGACGAGCCGGCCCTGGAGCCGGTGTCACGTTTCCCAGCTAACCCCGTGGGCAAGCCCGAACACAATGGTTCGCACGCGAATCCCGAGCGGGGGCGCCATCGTGTCAGGGATCACTTGCATGAGACGCGACGGCCTCTAAAGCTCGCGCCGGGTGGACGATATGGTCGATCGGGTGAGCGCGAGAGACACCGACTGGGACGGCGTGCGCCTGCACGTGGTCACCGGCAAGGGCGGCACCGGCAAGACGACGGTGGCCGCCGCACTCGCCCTGGCGCTGGCCGCCGGGGGTCGCCGGGTCCTGCTCGTGGAGGTCGAGGGACGGCAGGGCATCGCCCAGCTCTTCGACTGCCCGCCCCTCCCCTACGAGGAGCGCAGGGTCGCCGTCGCCCCGGGCGGCGGGGACGTCTACGCGCTCGCCATCGACACCGAAGAGGCGCTCATCGAGTACCTCGAGATGTTCTACAACCTCAAGCGCGCCGGGAAGGCCATGACCCGGCTCGGCATCGTCGACTTCGTCACCACGATCGCCCCCGGCCTGCGCGACGTCATCCTCACCGGCAAGACGAGCGAGTCCGTGCGCCGCCGCAAGAAGGACGGCTCGTTCATCTACGACGCCGTCGTCATGGACGCCCCGCCCACCGGCCGCATCACCAAGTTCCTCAACGTCAACGACGAGGTGTCCGGGCTGGCGAAGGTCGGGCCCGTCCGCAACCACGCCGACACCGTCATGAAGGTCGTGCGCAGCCCCGAAACGGCCGTCCACTTCGTCACCCTCCTGGAGGAGATGCCCGTCCAGGAGACGATGGACGGCATCCACGACCTCGCCGAGGTCGGCCTCCCGGTCGGCGCGGTGATCGTGAACATGGAGCACGCGCCCGTCCTGTCCGAGGACGACCGCGCCCGCGCCGCCGCCGGCGAGCTCGACGTCGACGAGATCGTCCGCGGCGTGAAGGCCGCCGGGCTCGAACGCGACGCCGAACCCGTCGCCGGCGTCCTGGCCGCCGAGGCCGGCGAGCACGCCCGCCGCACCGCCCTGCAGCGCCGCGAGAAGGAGCGCCTGGAGTCGATCGACCGGCCCCGCTACACGCTCCCGCTGCTGTCCGACGGCATGGACCTGGCCGGCCTGTACGACCTGGCGGCCGCCCTGCGCGACCAGGGCGCGGCATGAGGGAGACGAGCAGACGATGAGCCCGACCGCCAAGACCCCGCCGGCGCTGGACGTCGACCGGATGCTGGACGACCCCCGCACCAAGATCATCGTGTGCTGCGGCTCCGGCGGCGTCGGCAAGACCACGACGGCCGCGGCCCTCGGTGTCCGCGCCGCCGAGCGGGGACGCGACGTCGTCGTCCTCACCGTCGACCCGGCGCGGCGGCTCGCCCAGTCGATGGGCCTCAGCGAGCTCGACAACAACCCGCGCAAGATCGAGATCGACGGCGACGGCGAGCTGCACGCCATGATGCTCGACATGAAGCGGACGTTCGACGAGATCGTCGAGGCGCACGCCGACCCCGACCGCGCGAAGCAGATCCTCGCGAACCCCTTCTACCAGTCGCTGTCCTCGAGCCTGTCGGGCACGCAGGAGTACATGGCGATGGAGAAGCTCGGCCAGCTGCACCGGTCCGGCGCCTGGGACCTGATCATCGTCGACACCCCGCCGTCGCGGAACGCGCTCGACTTCCTCGACGCGCCCGAGCGGATGGGCCGGTTCCTCGACGGCCGGTTCATGAAGATGCTCGCGGCGCCCGCCAAGACCGGCGGCCGCTTCGGCGTCAAGGTGATCAGCGCGGGGTTCGGCATGTTCACCGGGGTCGTCAACAAGGTCATCGGCGTCCAGCTCCTCCGTGACGTCCAGACGTTCGTCGCCGCGTTCGACACGGTGTTCGGCGGCTTCCAGGAACGCGCCGAGAAGACGTTCCGCCTGCTGCAGACCCCGGGGACCGCGTTCCTCGTCGTGGCCGCACCGGAGCCGGACGCGCTGCGCGAGGCGTCCTACTTCATCGAGCGGCTCGCCGAGGAACGGATGCCGCTCGCGGGCCTCGTCGTCAACCGCGTGCACGAGTCCGCCGCGGACGGCCTGTCGGCCGCCCGCAGCCTGGCGGCCGCCGAGACGCTGGAGGAGCGCGGCGACCACGCGCTCACGGCCGCGCTGCTGCGGCTGCACTCCGACCGCATGCAGCTCGCGGCCCGCGAGGAGCGCCTCCGCGACAACTTCGCGTCCACGCACCCGACCGTCCCGGTGACCGCGGTCCCCGCGCAGGCCGAGGACGTCCACGACCTGGACGGCCTGCGCCGCGTCGGCGAGGACCTGGCGGCCCGCGACGACCGCCCCGCCGCCTGACCGGGAACCGGACGCAGAAAGGCGTCCCGTTCGTCTGATGCGGCAGGTCCACGCCGCGCACCCGGCCGCCGCGCCGGTACCCGCACTGACGAACGAAACGTTCGTCCGCAATGGACATCGGCGACCGAAAAGGCGCCGACGGACGGACGACTCGGCCGTTCACCGCACGCAGGGGAGGCAATCCCGCAAACGCCACGACATGCGCGAACACCGCCGGGGCGGGCGATCACCCGTTCGCGTTCGCCCACCGTTCACGACCGCCCGGTTTCGGTCGTCCGAAATCACGCCGTGATGCGCCGGGCGGGGACGACTCCGACCTTGGCCGGACATGACTGTGGGCCCGTACCCACCTGGTACGGGCCCACAGCCGTGTCCGTTGCAATGCCGCATCGCCCGAATCCGCACCCGGATTCGGGGCCGCCCGAAGGGACGTCAGCTGGCGACGAGCTCTTCCTCGTCGGCGTCCGACGACCGCTCGTACTCCTCCTTGGCGGTCTCCAGCAGGTCGCGCCACGACCGCACGTCCGGCCGCCGCCGCAGCAGCGCCCGTCGCTCACGCTCGGTCATCCCACCCCAGACACCGAACTCGATCCGGTTGTCCAGCGCGTCCGCGAGACATTCCGTCCGCACCGGGCAACCGCGACAGATGAGCTTGGCCCGGTTCTGCGCCGCACCCTGCACGAACAGAGCGTCCGGGTCCGCGTTACGGCAGGCGGCGCGGGCGGTCCAATCCGTGATCCACATCTTGGCCCCACTCCCCTAGGGTCTGTGTCGATTTGCGCTCCATGGCCGGACGGGCGCGGACGTCAGGCCGCCAAACGAAAGCCGTGGGGAAGAACTTACGGAAGCGAGGGACGTTTCAACAGTCCCCGATGGGCCCATTCTCGATATAGCCCTCCAGGGCCATACCGCCGGAACGGACTAGTTACCTCTAGTTGACGCGCGAGACACCGCGCAGGTTGTCACGATGACCACAGAACGGGCGGAACTTCTCGTGCCGGACGTCGAACCCGGGGCGGACGTGTCCCGTATGCACCTCTCGTCCCGCGTACCCTAGGGCGTGTGCGCGTTGCGAATTCGGATCGGGGCAAGGCCCTCACCACGCTGATCAAGCTGCTGGGAACGGGCATCGTCGCGGGCGTGCTGGTCGCCCTGGTCGCCCTGCCGGGCGTCGGGAGCGCGGGCATCACCGCCCGCGACGCCGCGAACAACTTCCAGGAGATGGACAGCGAGCTCAACACCTCGCCGCCGTCCGAGAAGACGGTGCTCTACGACACCGACGGCAAGCAGTTCGCCACCTTCTTCGACAAGTACCGCGAGTCCGTCCGGCTCGACCAGATCGCGCCCATCATGCGGCAGGCGATGATCGACATCGAGGACTCGCGGTTCTACGAGCACGGCGCCATGGACATCGAGGGCACGCTGCGCGCACTGGCCTCGAACGTCGGCTCCACCACCACGCAGGGCGGCTCCACCCTCACCCAGCAGTACGTGAAGAACCTGCTGGTCGACAGCGCCCAGACGCAGGAGGAGTACAAGGAGGTCACCGCCCCCACCGTCGGCCGCAAGATCCGCGAGCTGCGCTACGCGCTCGAGGTCGAGAAGACGATGTCGAAGGACCAGATCCTCGAGGGCTACCTCAACATCGCGTACTTCGGCGGCGGCGCCTACGGCGTGCAGGCCGCGGCCAAGCGCTACTTCAGCAAGCCCGCGTCCAAGCTGACCCTCGGCGAGGCCGCGCTGCTCGCCGGCATCACCCAGAACCCCACCGCGTACGAGCCGCACCGCAACCCGAAGGACGCCCGCGCCCGCCGCGACGTCGTCCTCTACCGGATGGCCGAGCTGGGGCACATCACCAAGGCCCAGGCCGACCGGGCGGCCGCCAAGCCGGTCGAGCTGAACCCCACCGAACCCGTCGGCGGCTGCCAGACGAGCCAGGCCCCGTACTTCTGCGAATACGTGAAGTACGACGTCCTCAACATCCTCGCCGACGGCAAGTACTGGCAGATGGACGCGAAGGAACAGCAGGCCGTCGTCAACAAGCTCAACCGCGGCGGCTACACCGTCCGCACCACCCTCGACATGGACAAGCAGCAGGCCGTCGACAAGGCCCTGCGGAGCATCGTCGACCCCGAGGGCAACCGCGTCGGCGCCGAGGCCATGGTCGAACCCGGCACCGGCAAGGTCCGCGCCATCGGCCTGAGCAAGCACTTCGGCCCCGGCGACGGCAAGACCACCATCAACCTCCCCGCCGACACCCGGCACGGCGGCGGCACCGGCGTCTCCGCCGGATCGACCTTCAAGGTCTTCACCCTCGCCACCGCCCTCGAACAGGGCATCCCGGTCAACACCAGCATCAAGTCGCCCGAGACGATGTCCGTCAGCGGCTTCAAGGCGTGCCCCTACTACGGGACGTACCAGGGCAAGAAGTACAACGGCGAGCTCCTCGGCGGCGGCAACTGGCCCTCCGTCTCCAACGCGGGCGACAGCCAGTCCGGCACGTTCAACCTCAAGACCGGCACCTGGGGCTCCGTCAACACCTTCTACGCCCAGCTCGAGAAGCGCGTCGGCCTCTGCAACTCGGTCAAGATGGCCGAGCGGTTCGGCATGAAGCAGGGCAACGGGCAGCCGCTCCTGCCCGTCCCGTCCCAGGTCCTCGGCGTCAACGACGTCGACATGGTCCACCTGGCCGCCGCGTACGCCGGGTTCGCCGCCCGCGGCAAGTACTGCGCGCCGCTCGCCGTCACCGAGATCGTCGACCACACCGGCAAGCGCGTCGAACTGCCGAAGCACGACTGCAAGCAGGTCGTCGAGCAGGACGTCGCGGACAAGGTCAACTCGATCCTGCACGCGAACATGAGCCAGGGCACCCCGAAGGGCCGCAACATCGGACGTCCGGCCGCCGCGAAGACCGGCACCTGCGAGGCCCACACCTGCGCCGACTTCGCCGGCTACACCCCGAACCTCGCCGCCGCCGTCGCCTACTGGGACTTCCGCGGCCCCTGGCAGTACAAGGTCTACGGCGTCTACGGCGCCGACACCCCCGGCGCCATCTGGCAGCGGAGCATGCGCGAGGCCCTGCAGGGCGAGCCCGCCCCCGGCTTCCGCACCCCCGCCCGGAACTTCGGCGACACCACCCGGGTGCCGAACGTCGCGAACCAGCCGCTGAACAACGCCCGGAAGGCCATCGAGGACGCGGGCTTCAAGGTCCAGGTCGCGCCCGCGGCGTCGGACCGTCCCCGCAACACGGTCGTCTCCTCGTCGCCCGCCGCCGACACCGAGGCCGCCCCCGGCAGCACGGTGATCCTCTACGTGAGCACCGGCAGACGCGACTGACGGGAAAGGGGCCCGGCGCACGCCGGGCCCCTGGTCACTCGGCGAGCTGCCGCTTCACCTCGGCGGCGACCCGCCCGCCCTCGGCGCGCCCCGCCACCTTCGGGTTCACGATCTTCATGACCTGCCCCATCGCCCGCGGCCCCGCGGCCCCCGACTCGGCGATCGCGTCCGCGACCAGCGCCGCCAGCTCCTCGTCCCCCAGTTGAGCGGGCAGGTACTCCTCCAGGACGACCCCCTCGTCCCGCTCGGCCTGCGCGGACTCCGTCCGCCCCGCCTCGTCGAACGCGGCCGCCGCCTCCCGGCGCTTCTTCGCCTCCCGCGTGAGCACCTTGACGACGTCGTCGTCCGACAGCACCCGCACCTGCTTGCCGGCGACCTCCTCGTTCTTCACCGCCGTGAGTGCCATCCGCAGCGTGCGCGTACGCACATCGTCGCGCCCCTTGATCGCGGCGGACAGGTCGGTCTCCAGCTTCTCCTTCAGGGTCATGGTCACATTCTGCCCGCATCGCACCGACCTCCTCATCGGGATTACCGCGCGCTGCCCATGTCTGGAAGCATGGAAACCAGAGAAGGGAGAGCCGTGCAAAAGAAGTACTCCGTGCCCCTCACCCTCGCGGGCGCGGGCGCCGCGACCTTCGGGTACGCCTCGGTGATCGAGCGGAACTGGTTCCGCCTGCGCCGCTTCGACGTCCCCGTCCTCGCCCCCGGCCGCCCCCCGGTGAAGATCCTGCACATCTCCGACGCGCATCTCACCCCGGGCCGCTCCCGTCTCATCCGCTGGGTCCGCTCCCTCGAGGCCCTCGAACCCGACCTCGTCGTCAACACCGGCGACACCCTCTCCCACCGCGACGCGATCCCCGCGTTCCTCGACGCACTCGGCCCCCTCCTCGAACGCCCCGGCGTCTTCGTCTACGGCTCGAACGACCTCTTCTCCCCGGTCCTCAAGAACCCCCTCCGCTACGTGTGGCGCACGAGCAAGTCCGACTACGCGAAGACGAAGCGCGAGCCCGACCTCCCGTACCGCGAACTCGGCTCGTCCCTCCAGGCCGCCGGCTGGCTCGACCTCAACAACCGCATCGGCCGCCTCAAAGTGGGCGAACTCGACATCGAGTTCGGCGGCATCAACGACTCCCACATCGACCTCGACCGCTACGACAAGATCGCCGGCCCCGTCGACCCCCAGGCCGACGTCCACCTCGGCGTCATGCACTCCCCCGAGCCCCGCAACCTCGACCGCTTCACCGCCGACGGCTACGACCTCCTCCTCGCCGGCCACACCCACGGCGGCCAGGTCTGCGTCCCCTTCTACGGGGCCCTCGCCACCAACTGCGGCATCGACCGCCCCCGCGTCAAGGGCCTGCACCGCCACCGCGGCTCCTGGCTCCACGTCTCCGCCGGCCTCGGCACGTCCCCGAAAGCCCCCATCCGCTTCTGCTGCCCTCCCGAAGCCTCCCTCCTCACGCTCGTCCCCCGCTAAAAGCGGACGCACCACCCTCCGGCATCCGCTACAGTGGTCTAGGCGCCGGGAGAACGTACGACTCCCGGGCAGCCACCAACCGGGGTGTAGCGCAGCTTGGCAGCGCGCTTCGTTCGGGACGAAGAGGTCGTGGGTTCAAATCCCGCCACCCCGACAGAAAACGCCAGGTCAGAGGCCGGATCTCCAGAGCGGAGACCGGCCTCAAGATCTTTTGTCCGTCATTTGTCCGCGAGACTTACCTCCCACTCGCCGACACGGTCCGTCCCGGACCAGCACCGACAGATATTTTCATCGCTCGCCCAACGTTCAAACGGCGACCATCCGTCCAGCGCCAAACCGGTCGAAGGCTCCCAATGCTGGCAGCGCCTCCACCACATGACCCCGATGATGTAGCCGACCCAACACGGCTACCTCACCCTGGCTAAGGTCGCGTTCCCCGACGGGCATAACTCTCCCGAGCTCGTTCCTCTCATCACGGGGGCCGCCATGAGCCCGAGCCGCGGAGATTGAACGCTCCGCCCCCGTCGCCCACGGCTGGACGCAACGCGACCTGGCCAACCGCCCCCACTGCTCCCCGCATGTTCCAACGGGGTTGCAGCCAGGCCAACTGTGGAGGTACCGCGACAGGTTCGCAGGCCGACACGGGCTCCCACCTCGTGTCGCCACACCAGCCTCCTCTGCCGACTTGTGCTGACTGTTTGCAAAAACTCTTTATGTGTGGTTACATACTGTATGTCCAAACAGGATCGGAGTATGTGACCACAAGGAGGCCACATGGCCACCGTACACACGGCGATCCGCTCCAAGATGGGATCGACGCTCTACTACGTGACCACGATGAAAGTCGGGGACCTGGTACAGCTCGCGAGGCCGGCAAGCGAACAGGATGAGTGGGCGACTAGCGGCCTGACCGAGCGGCTTCAGCGGGAACTGAACGACACCCGAGTGCGCACCGAAATCGCGCCCTACCTTGCCAAGTCCCCCGACCGGTTCTTCGGAGCGATGATCCTTCTCCTCGACGCGGACGAGGAGCCGCAGTTCGAGCCCCTGAGCGACCTGGCCAAGGGACTGCCACACGCGTACAAGGCCGCGATGTCGAAGGGACTCGGCTTCCTGACCATCGAGAGCGGTGATCGGATCATCCTCGACGGCCAGCACCGATTCGCTGCGATGCGGGAGGTCGTCATCACCCGGATGGTGAATGGCGAGTACGCCAAGGACGTCGCCGACGACGAAGTAACCGTCATCATCGTGCCGAACATCAACATGCAACACACTCGGAAGATCTTTAACAAGGTCAACCGCTATGCCAAGACCACCAGTCGTGGAGACAACATTCTCACCAGCGAAGATGACGGATTCGCGATCATCACGCGTCGGCTGGCGGACGATGATGGGCCGCTTGCCGGAAAGAACCACAAGGGCGAAGCGCTGGTGAACTACAGGAACAACACCATTGCCGAGCGCAGCGTTCAGCTAACCACTCTCAGTGCGGTATACGAGACCGTTCAGCTCGTCGCCAAGCACTACAACATCGACGACACCCTGAACGAGAAGAAGACCCACGTCCGCCCTGACGAGGAGATTCTTGACGAGGGGTATGAGCATGCCCAGGGGTGGTGGACAACCGTATTCGAAGGCATGCCTGTCCTCAGCCATGGGCGGGACAACACGAAGATTCTCCCAGAGCTTCGCGCTAAGGACGGCGACCATGGTCTTCTCTTCAAGCCGGCTACGCATATCGTCCTGTTTCAGGCGCTGTCTCAGATCCTCAAGAACGACCGCAAGCTCACCCTCAAGGACGCCGTGGCACGTGCGTATCAGGTTGACTGGAAGATCACGAGCCCGCTCTGGCGTGACGTTCTGATCAATTCGGCGCACAACATCCTCACCAAGAGGGAACACTACAACCTGGCAGCTGACCTGCTCACCTACTTGGTCGTGGGAGGCAGGATGCCCACCAACGACGTCGAGCAGCTCCGCGTACGCGTGGCCACCGCCCGTGGAGAGGCGGTAGAGTCGTTCGAGCTTCCAGCTCCCCTCGTTCACTAACCTCCCGCTTTCATGGCGGGTTGATTTCGGCTAGTCGTTGACATGAGAAAGTGCTCCTGAACTAGGAGGATAGGGCTTGCTGAAGGTCCTGTCCGCGCCGAGTTCAGGAGCACTTTCCAAGTGAAGACTACTGGCCACAAGGCCAAGATCGTGGTGTCCGGGGACGGTGCGGGAATCGTCTCCCAGGCGGGGGTGGCCTGCTGCTGGGTGAGGCGCTGCGGGTGACGGGCCTGGACCGGGGGTTATCGCTGGCGCGGTGGCGGACGTCGCGGGCGGTGCATGATCCGGGGAAGATCGTGACGGATCTGGCGGTGGCGCTGGCGCTGGGCGGGGACTGCCTGGCCGACGTGGCGGTGCTGCGGTCTTCGCCGGAGTTGTTCGGGCCGGTGGCCTCGGATCCGACCGTGCCGACCTACATGTTCACCGAGTACCGGCAGTTCTTGGACGGCGCGGCCACGTTCCGGTCGTGAGTGGGCACCAGCGTGCCGTCCACGATCAGCACCGTCTCCAGGCCATGCTCGGGTGACCGGGGCCAATACAAGCAGCGGCGCCAGGTGATCCACCACCCGGGGCGCGGCAGACTTCGACACCCCGAACAGCAGCGCGACCTGCCTGAGGGTCAGATTGGTGCGGTAGTACACCGCGATCAGCCCCCGATCCGCCAGCGGCAGACTCCACCGCCAGCCCGTGCCGGTCTGCTAATCGCCCCGACCTGCGACGATGCGCACCAGGTTGCGGAACTGCCGTACCGACAAGCCGGTGAACACCGGAACCCACTCGACCCGGTCAGCACTGATCACCGCTCCACGACAAGATCATCGACCCGGACTGTCAACCGTTACGGGACAGCCTTTAGGCGGTGTACGCCGACGTCGGATAGCACGGGCTAGCCCCTAGCCCTCATAAGCCCCTCTCACATACCCTAGGAAATCTTGCAAATCAAGGGCTACCGAGGCCACACCTTTACTGCAAGTTCGGCCAGTTGCTTCTGCCTCTCGTTAATAGCCTCTGGATTCCACTCCTGAAGTTCACCGACCGCCTTCGTTAGAGCGAATTTGGATTCGATGAGGGTCTGTCGTTTTGAGGCAAACGGACGATTGCCTATCTTGCTATTTTTGGTCTTCTGCAATAGCACCATGTTACCCAGCAGATAGGCCCAGGTATCGATATCGTCAAACGCCAGCCACTCTTCGGGTTTGGCATTACGAGGAAGTACGTGCTCTAGATTGATCTGATTCTCGTCCGGATTCGGCACCAGCTCGGGTTCCGGCTCACCCGCATGACCACGCTCAAGCGCACGAAGATAGTAGCGCGCCGTCTTGTTTCGCTTCACTTGAGCTATTTCGAAAGCCGACTTAAATTCTCTGTCCGAAGGAAGAACTTTATCTAGTTCAAAACGAACATCTTCCATAGTCGAGATACGGCCGTTCCGGATCTCAACAGCTGCCCGACAGTATTCCTTTTCGACTGAGCCTGCGTTTATGGTATTCATAATCACGCCACGCACCGACCAGCTGACCAGGGCGCGCAGTAGCTTGCGGGTTTCTTCCACAGAGAAGTGCTTCAGTGCCGCAAGCATAAGTGGCTTGTTCGGGGAAAGATCGAAATCCGCTAGAAGGGCCACGTTGTCCTGCCCAGCACTGCCCAGTTGCGTTCCCCAGGAATCGTGTGCCGGATTGTCGAGCGCAGCATAGTAGGATGCGGCCTCAACAAGCTGTTCACTAAGCTTCACCGCTTTGGTCGCGTTACTTACATCGTCGCGGATCGCCTTGTAAAGGTCCTTTTCCCGAGTGAGTCCGTGGTAAGAACTCCAGTAACTGCGAAGGAAGGCGGTGAATTTCCGGTCGGCTGCAGTCAGCTCGAGAGAACTGAGTGCCTGGATCCAGCGATGCCGTACCGCGTCAAGCTTGCTTCCGGCCCGACCATAAAGATAATTTTTCAGGAGATCGGCGGTAGTGAGATCTGCCCCTCTGTTATTAAGCGTCTCAAAGATAACATATGCGTCGGCCTCGGAGGCGACCTCAATGACTCCGATCCGTGCCCTATTATGCAAGAACAGAACCCACTTAGCCAAACGTTCTACGGCCGCATCCCCGGCACCATCTGCATTCTTGCTAACCTTGTCGGCAAGGTACTTATATGCCTCGTGAAGCAACTTGTGAGACGTGCGTACGGACTGTGACTTGCCGACCTGGACAGGCGGTTCCACATCCTCGCCTGTAATGAATCTATTGAAATACTCATCGTCGTCAGGGTTCAACTCCAGGCGCGGCTCCGGCCCATCGGAAGTCAGCGTCCTCTTGGCAAGGTAGTCGTTCTGGATAACAGCCTGATTATCATTGCCGCGCTTTTTGAACTCGTCACGGATCGCTGCGAGAAGAAGAGAGACGGTGGCCAAGCGTTGCTGTCCATCAATTATCGTTCTCTTGCCTTCGTCGCCATCTTTAGCGAGGACGACAGTGCCAAGAAAATATTCTCCATTGGAGTCGAAGGAGCGCTCTAGATCTGACCAGAAGTCGGCCACTTGGCCATCCTTCTGCCATGAGTATGATCGCTGATAGACTGGAACCCGAAGCTCATATTCGGCGAGCAATTTGACGATTCCCGGCAAACTGAAATTGATCGACGACGCGTCAGAGACCCGAGCTGAAGACATACGGCTAGTGTAACCCCGGCACGGTCGATCGGAAACATCTTTGGAACAGCACTGTGTGCTTACGTCGCCCCTCATCAATATTTCGGTAATCGGCCAGCCATATATGACTTTTTCGGATAGACCAAAATTTACCTTATTGTTCTTGGGGATGGCTCCAATGGGAAAGCGCTAGGCCTCGACGCATTGATTCGGTATCCGGTTTGGGGTGTTTGGGGTGGCTGAGATGCGTGCAGGCACGGTTCCCCAAGATCATGGAGTTGCTGACGCCCCGTGATCTCGATGGAAACCCTGCCTGCCGACATAACATCTCCGGTTCCGCCTGATTTGACCAACTGTGCGACCAGAGCGAAGTCGTCCCCGCCGAACTGCCCGGGCTGCTGGAACGGCTCGGAGTCTGCTATGACCCGCTGACCAGGCGGTACACGCCGCCCGGCGGGGCTACTGTTCGCCGGGCGCTGGCCGGTGTCGACGATCCGGTGTCGACGATGACGTACTCGATGGCGCGGTCGGCCAGTGGCTGCGCGACTGCAGGAGGTCCGGCCGCCAGCGGGAAGCTTGTGCGGTCTGGCCGTGGACGGCAAGAGTCTGCGCGGTGCCGCCCGGGCCCCAGGGCCGAGCGGGTGGACTTACGTCCACCCGCTCGCGGCACTGGACCACGCCGACTGCCTCCTGGGCCGCGCCGCCCACTACATCGCAGTCCTCAAGGCCAGCCAGCCAACCCTGGGCAAGCAGCTGAAGAAGGCGCCCTGGGCCAGATGCCACTGCAGGGCCGCAACCCGCGGCATCGGCCACCGCCGTAGCGAGATCCGCCGGATCAGGTCTGCACCGTCACTGGCCTGCTGTTCCCCGATGCTTGCCAGGCCATCCGGCTCGAACGCCGCCAGCTGCACCGCAGAACCGGGAAGATCACCATCAAGACCGTTTACACGATCACCAGCCTGACCCCCGAATAGGCCCCTGCCGCCCAGCTCGCTCGCGGGTCACCTGGCGTCTCCTTGATCATCGGATCCGCCGTTAATTAGACACTCCCACCCTCATCTGAAACGGAGATCAGTCGACTTTGCCGAGGCCCTGCGGAAGCGTGCCGCCAGTTATGGAGCAGCGAGCGAGATGAGGTCACCGATGTTTTTGAGACCTTGACGGCCCGCTAGGTGGCCTATGCCTCGGTGGATGTGGATGGTCAGGGTGTGCGAAATGTGCGCCTCTGTGGGCTCCTGGCCGTCGGTCAGGCAGCGTTGCCTGAGGAGGGCCAGGTAGATGTCGCCGTAGGGGCCGGCAAAGGTCTTCCAGGTCATCTCGACGTTGGAGTCGGTGTTGATGTCGCGGACCAAGGGTTGAGATGGGTCCTGGAGGGAGATCGCGAGCGCCCAGCGACACAAGGTGTTCCAGTTCTTGATGCCGGTGATGCGCTTGAGCTTGACCAGCTGGTCTTTAGCGGGCTGAGACAGGCGGACGTTGTCAAGCGACATGAGCTGTGCCTCCAGTCCACCAGTAGCCCGGTTCGATCGAAGTGGTAAACGCCTGGTCGTCGTGGACGAGCGTGTAGGTGTGCGCGATCGACGGCTTGAGTTTGCTGAGTAGGTGCTCGTCGATCTCTTCGTCGGTGGACAGAAGGAGCACCTGGTGACTGGCGTGCGGAAAGTAGCGGTCTACGAGGTGTTCGCGATGACGGCTGTCCAGGCGACCCAAGGGGGTGTCGATCACACTGGGCAGGCGGTTGCCCGCTACCTTCGCCAAGCCCCACAGGAGTGATACGGCCAGGAGTTGCCGCTCGCCCGCGCTCAGGCGGGAAGGGTCGAGTTGCTGGTCATCCGGACCGACCAAGGTGATGGTGAACTTCTCGGGGTCGATGTGCAGATCGGTTACGAGCGTTGACTTGCGCATGAGGTGCTGGAAGCTCTTCAGAACCGCTACCTCTAGCTTGCTGATGTGCCGCTGCAGCAACGCGGCGCCGAACTTCTCCATGGTCGCTCGGACCTTGTCGGCGTACGCGACAATCCGCTCCGCGTCCTCTACCTTGGCCAGTTTCGCTGCGCGTCCCTTGTAGGCGCGCTCCCGGTCGAGCATTAGTCGCTCCCGGCGGCGGCGTGTGATGGCCAGCTCTTCCTTACATCCGTCGAGCTCGGCCCTGAGGCGGCTCACTTTATCTCGTTGAGCATCCCGCTCCTTCAGGAGGGCGGCGATCACCTCGTGGTCGGGTACGCCAGCGAGCTGACGCTCAAGGACGCTGAGTCGTTCCCGGTGCTGCTGCGCCTCTTCGACGAGTTCACGTGCTCGCGAGGCTTCCTGGCACAGGATTTCGTCCAGAGAGTTGAGCTTCGGCAGGGACTCGGACGGAAAGTTGAGCGCGTGGGGTATCTCTGTGACGATCGACGCGCGCTGCTCCCTGTCGGCTGCAAGGTGCTTTTCGGCGATTGCCAGGCTGTCCGCGGGGACGACGTCTTTGAGTAGCGCCAGGAGCTCCCGGTCCCGCTCGCTCAACACGTCGATGACCTGTGCTGCCTCGGTGGCTCGCCGCTCCTTCTCCACCTGGTCACGGATACCCGAGAGCTGCGGAGCCAGCAGCAGTAGCGGGAGGGGCCCAGCAGCGAGGGTGCTAGCCAGCACCTCGTTGACGCTGTTGAGCTGGGATGTGATCTGAGACCGTTCGGCTTCGAGTTCTGAGCGGCGGAGATAGAGGTCGCCACCTTCCTTGGCGGAGGCCTCTTCGATGCTCTTGAGGCGTCGCTCGGCCGCTTCTAGCTCAGAAGTCTTCGACGCAACGCGTTGGTTTATTTCGTCACAAAGTTCGTCGGTCACCCTAATCTGATTTTCAATATTATGGATTTCATCTAGCGCGCGCTGATCTTCCTTTGAGACTTTCTGTCTACGCTGAACGGCGAGCAGGTCGGTGCGTAGGCGTTCCACCGAACTTAGCCCGAGCAGCGACTGAACGGCGGACGCGATTACCGAGGCCGCTCGCTCGGGGTTGGCAAGAGACTCGATCTTCTCTCCGTCGAAGAAGAAGAGCGAAGACGCCTCGAGGGGCAGGAGATCCTCAACATAATCCGCCCATTGCTCGCTGACAACAAGGTCCAGTTCGCCGTCGATGAGTACGTTGAGGAATTCGCGAACGGACTTGCCTTTGACCTCCCACGAGCGGACGACCTTGTAGCGCCGCTCCTGCCCTTCCACCGTCGTGGAGAACTCGACGACCACTCTGGCGTGCTTTGGATTGGCCTGACGGTTCACGCTGTCACGAAGGTAGTCATCATAGGAGCGGGCGCCGCGGCCGCTGGTACGGGAACGTGCACCGTACAACGCCAGTTGAATCGCATCCAGGAGGGTGGTCTTACCGCAACCGTTGAGACCGCCGATCAGGATGACTGGCCGACCAGGACGGGTGGCCAGTTCGAGCGACTGCTTGCCCTTATAGGCGCCGAAATTTTCGAGGGTGACATTAAGAAGAAGCATTGGTGGTTTCTTCGTCGAAGAGCGGCAGTTCAGGCGCGGTCTTTTCTCGCTGGCGCCGCAGCGCACTCTGTTCGGCGTCTTCCTTGCTGTCGTAGTAACCGCGCCGGATCGTCTTCTCCAGTTCCTCGAATAGACCGGACCGACGGGTCATCGTACGGAACCTCCGCTCCACGGCAAGCAGCTCACGGGCGGTGGTGAAGTGCAGTCCGTCGTCCCCGCAAACCTCACGAAGCAAGTCCATCTCGTCGCCGGCAAGCGTGAGCTGTTCGTCGAGGGGTCCCCCCGGGAACTTCGTTCCGGTCTCCTCCTCATAGATTTGCGGCAGGAGGTCCTCTACCTCATGCTTTTCGAAGACCCAGAGGCGGCGGATCTCATGAAGTTCGTCCATGGTGATCAGCTCGATTTCACGGACGCTTTCGGGACCGTTCTGCCGAACCCAGGTCTGAGCGTTGAGGAGCTCTCTCAGCCAGTTGGCACGCGATTCCTGGGTGTACGGGCCGTGGACAACCTGGTCGTTGAACAGCTGGATTGAGCCGTTCATCTTGCGCCAATCCCGTAGGTGCTTGTCGTCTCGGCGTCCCTCCTCGTTGCGAACGTCGAGCTTGTTACGCAGCTCAAGGAGTGGCTGCATCCACTCCTTCTCCTCGTCGTTCTGGATCATCGCCGACATGGACTTGTCCTGGTCGACGAGGGTGCAGGTCCAGCAACCGAAGCGGCTGTCGCCACATGAAGGGGTGGTGTTGTCCACGACTAGGGGGCATTCGCCGTCGCTAGACGCCCCCTGGTACATGGTCAGCAGATCCTTGTTGTTGTGCCCCCAGGGGTTGGGGCGTTGCATAAGGAACGTCCAGACCTCATCGTTGGTCCAGGCCTCGATCGGGCTGTAGACGAGCGAGTTGGGCAGGTTGCCGTTCGGAGAGAGCCGGTCGCGGACGCGATGCTTCTCGTGTCGAGTCATGGCTCGCGCCCGAGCCTGGCTCTCCGCCTTGCGGATACCGAGAACGAGGATCGTCTCGCCGTGATCGCGAACGACCTCTCGGATGAACTTGTTGGACGGCCGGATCTTCAAGCGCTCGGTGCACCAGCGGAACTTGGGGCGTGGTGCCGGATATCCCTTGCCGATCAGGCCCACCCAGAAGGTATCCCTGACCTCGGGTGTGAGACGGTGCGGCTTGATCGGGAGATTCTCCTCCTCGGCCGCCTTCTCCATGGTGATCAGGGACTGCGTAACCCAGCTGGCAACGATTGGGTTCTCAACCAGGGTGTCGGTGGATATGACATGCACCGGCTTGGTGCGCTTCTCCTCAGGTAGTTTCTGCAGCGCGTACCAGACCAGCTGAAGTACAGACGTGGAGTCCTTGCCTCCGCTGTAGCCGACTACCCAGGGAACCCTGTCAGCTAGGTAGAGCTCTTGAATCTCTTCGATGAGCTGATTAACAACGTTGGCGAGACCCCCATGATCCTTGAACGGGGTGGCTCGACGCGCCGGCATGCCCAGGGGGACGGTCATCGCTCTCCTCGCAGGTGTGTCGCCTCGGTGTGGGCTTCTTCGGGGCTGAGCTCCAAGCCGAGCTTCTGTCGCAGGTAGTTGACCGTCAGCACGACGTTGGAGTGATTCTTCGATACACGACCGCCGACGATGGCTCTGCCCTCCCAGTCTCGATTGGTCCGTGACCAGTCAATCTTGGCCAGTGGCTCCAGCTGAGGTCTCCAAGAAGTGGGGGTTGTGGATATCTGCAGCATGGTGTTGCCGAGACGCCCTAGGGCGTGCAGCGCGATGCCGTGACTGTGCAGGTACTGGCGCCGGACCTCCGCCGCCGTCATCTTGCGGTTCCGGACCAGCTCCCACTCCGGGATCAGCGAGTCGACGGCCGTCCAGTATTCATCTGCCAGCTTGGCAGCCTGCTCGGCGTCGTCCAGCTCAAGACCCTGCAGGAGAGAGCTGGTCGCGTAGTAGAGGGCGCTGAGCGTGAAGAGTTTGCGCGACCTCGCCGACAGCGTGCTGGTCTCCATCTCCACGAAGTTGCGGAAGACAGACGACCTCAGTGCCAGCAACCTCGCGATCTTGGCACGTTCGTCACGGTGGTCGTACAGGACTCCGATGGAGCGGGCCGGACGTACTGCATGCCGGTTGAGGTCAGCGAACATCTGCTGGCTGCGGCTCAGCCCCGCATCGTGGAAGAAGACGACCGCGATGGTCTCGTCACCCAGTTCGGGGTTCTCGGTGAGCGCCGTCTCGATCGCAGCTCGCCGGTGCTGGCCATCGTTGATGAGGAAGCGAGCGGCCATCGGGATGTGGAGCTGCCCGATCCGCATACCGGGTCCTTCGTCGGCGATCCCGACAAATCTCATCTCCCCGTCCACCGACGCGGTCAGAGCCGAGAACACGTAGTCGGCAGGGTTGTCGATGATGTACGAGGCGAGGGCAGGTACACGCGCCTTGTTGAGCACACGCTGTGCCCGTACCTCGGGCGCCAGCTCGTCCTCGTCGAACAGGAAGATCTTGGGGATGAGCCGCAACGGGCACATCGAGACATAGAACTCGCGCTGTGCCTGCACGCCCCGGATCGCCGGGAAGACGTACTCGAACCCTGCTGTTGTTCGACTCGCCGGAGGCGATGACAAGAGTGACCCCACTGGCTAGACGGTACCGGATGTACGTTTAGCTTTTCACGTGCTTACGTGAGAGTCGAGGAGCCAGAGGGGTGCAGGGAGCATGACCGTGTACTTGGACTCAGCAGCGACCACCCGAGTCGACCCTCGTGTGGCCGAGGTGGTTCTCTACTGGATGACCACCGAGTTCGGCAACGCCGGCAGTCGCACTCATGACTGGGGGACGAGAGCCAAGCGAGCTGTCCAGGAGGCGCGGGAGCAGCTCGCTGGCCAGCTCAACGCCGGGCCCTCTGAGCTGATCTTTACGTCAGGCGCGACGGAGAGCAACAACATCGCGCTACTTGGTCTCGCTCCACACGGCGAGAGCCAGGGTCGTAGACACGTCATCAGCTCTGCAATCGAGCACAAGGCCGTCCTCGAACCCTTGGAGCAGTTGGCCACCCGCGGGTTCGAGATCGAGCTGATCTCGCCGGGTCCGTCCGGACGGGTGAGTGTCGAAGCCGTGCGCGAGCGTCTGCGTGATGACACCTTGCTTGTATCCCTCATGCACGTGAACAACGAGACCGGCGTCATACAGCCTGTCGCGGAGCTAGCAGAGCACCTGCGTGGTACGCCTACCTACTTGCACGTCGACGCTGCTCAGGGGTTCGGCAAGCTCACCGATGACCTCAAGGCGCCGATCGACATGATCAGCGTGAGCGGACACAAGATCGGAGCGCCGAAGGGCGTCGGAACACTGCTCATGCGGCGACGTGGTCGAGACACCATTCCGTTGACCCCTCTCATGTACGGCGGTGGGCAGGAGCGCAAGCTCCGACCAGGGACGCTGCCGGTTCCGCTCATCGTTGGGCTCGCCAAGGCGGCCGAGATTTTTGAAACCGAGCATGAGCAATGGTGGAGCCAAGCTGCAACGATCCGCGCCCGCCTGGTGGATGCCCTCAGCAAGGCAAAGGTCCACTTCAACGGCGACCAGGATCATGTGATTCCCCACATCCTCAATCTCTCCTTTGACGGTGTGGACGCCGAGGCTCTGATCGTGCAGCTCAAGGAGCTTGTAGCGGTCTCCACCGGCTCGGCCTGCACAAGCGCGTCCTATACCCCGAGCCATGTCCTGCGTGGCATGGGTCTGCCGGACGAAGTCGCCCACAATGGCCTGCGGCTGTCCTGGGTCCCCGACCAGGTAGAGGACTTGGACGTCGACGAGGTGGTGAGTGAAATCTTGGAGTTTCAGGCGGGGGCTTCCTACTTGGCCTGATCGGCCTCTTTGCGGCGGACCAGGCGGTGGCCGCGAAGTTCCCGACCACAGCGGAGGAGCTCTGCCTCCCAGCCGGCTTCCGTCCCTATGAGGTGCGGGTTCCGGTAAAGCCCGGCCCGTACCTCAGACTGCGTCAGCCGTCGATACTTGGGAACATCCGCGTCATCAAGAGCCAAGAACTCATGCTTACGGTGAAGCAGCGGCCGGTTCGCGGCCTCCTCGTAGGACTTGAACGAGGTCTTCAGTGTGGTTAGGTCCACCATGTAGGACGAGTGCAGCTTTGGATGCGGATCGTCATCGAACTCCGGATAATCGAGCCAGCTCGCCGCCCGGCCCTGGTGGCGTAGCTTAATCAGCGTCCAGGACGGTGGTCGGCCAGCAGCGATGGATGCGCAGTGCTCGTATAGGCGCAGCACTGTGGGCATCTGGTTGATCGCGCGCCTGTGCACGTAAAGCGCCGTTGGTGTCAGCTTCCCGACCTTCGACGCCTGCATCGCTCCTCTGACGTAGGTGTCGTCGCGTAGCTTCAGGAGTAGACGGTCGGCTCTCTTGCAAGCCTCTTTGTAGGAGGAGAAGAACGCCCTGACGTCCAGTTGCAGCGACAGGGGCAGGCTGCGGTAGGGGCCACGCCCGTTGAACAGCTCGACCGCGAGGAACAGCAGCGTGGACAAGGTCGATGCCCTGACCCCGGCCTCGACCTTCTCAGGGTCAGCCGACTTCTTCACGATGCGCTGGAGTTCGTTCGGCTGAAGGTGGCCAAGCAGCTTAGCCATCTCCGTCGGCATCTCTTCCAACCTTGGTAGACGACCACGTCGCTCGTTGTAGTCCACCACAGCGGCAACCGCTGAGCTGGTGTCGTCAGAGCCCAGCCAGTCGGCGTGCGGAACGATCTTCCGGGCCAGGTAGCGAAGGCGCGCATCGTCCTTTTTGAACGCATAGACAATGCCGGGGGCCGCGGAGACACATCGGACAGCGGTTGTCTGCTCGACGTAAGAACGAAGCTCCGCCGGGCTGAACAGATGCTGGAATGTCCGTCTGCCTGTCAGAATACCGTCCTCGTACTGCTCACCTCGGACTTTCGAGCGATCCCAAGTGAGTCGCGTCGTGACGACTAGTAGAGACTCTGCAAGCTCCCAGGCACGCCGCAGCGCTTCACGTCGCTCGTCGGGATCCTCGATGACGTTGAGAACATAGGTCAGGAGGACGACGTCCGCTGAGCGGGGTGCCTCGTCAGGCGCGTAGAAGGGGTCCCAGCCCTGGACTTGAATCCGCATCTCGTGCAGGCCCCGGACATCGTCGCCACGGCCACTCCCATAGTCCAGGACGCTTGTGGACGCGTGGACCTCACCATCAACGACGGCCTGGCGAGCTGCCACCGACAGCGTGGCACGGCCGATCGCTGTTAGGCGGCGATCGCTCTCCCAGTACAACCCGGACATGGAAGCTCCCGTCGGTTTCGTCGGCGGCGCCTCCACTCATACCGCGACCTACCGGGGCCTCGCTCGCCGATCGCACAACGAGGGCCCCCAGCCAAGTAGTCGATCAGGTGTCGAAGTCCGGCGTTCCGAAGCCGACGACCCGCGGACCGAAGATGTCCTGCACCCTGCTTTCGGCGTGGGTCATTCCCCGTCGGCAGAGGTTCAGGATGACATCCATCGGACGGACGTGTGCGCCGCTGTTTAGCTCGCCCTGGATGATGGAAAGCCCACCGTTGGCGTACTCCTCGAACACCGTGACCCGCTCCTGGAGCCGACCCTCTCCCATGATCGTCGCGTCGTTCGGATGGGCGAGTACGCCCATCGAGTCGACCAGTGCCGAGACAGTGGGGGAATTACTAAACAATCCGTAGCGGACCGGCTCACCGGCCTTCTCGAACGGTTCCCGCCTGCCTCGCGACCAGCCTAGTGCCGCAGCGAAGACGAGAACGTGCCAGTAGGCGGGGAAGGGTCCTCCTTCTTTGGTGAGCAGCCGGCCTATGAGCTCGTCATGCTCCGCGGGCCGACGGACACGAACATCGCTGTTGTGCACCATCAGTTCCGAACCTCCGTGAGCTCGGCACCGGTCCGATCGGAACCGACGACCTGGTACGGGTAGGTGTTGCCGTTCAGTGTCAGCGTCTCGGTCACGCTACTTACATCTGTCTTGGTGGTATGCGTAGTGATCACATACTGCTTACCGAGGCGGGCACGCAACTCCTGCTCGACGATCTCTCCCGCCTGGGCCTTGCTGGTCAGTATCATCACCTGAGAGGCGAGCTTGGGTAGGAAGTCAGCGACGGCCTTGCGATAGTCGTCGTCGAGGTTGCCAAAAACCGCGTCCATCACCACCGGGAAGTCGCCACCGATGCCCTGGATAAATGTACGACCGTGTTCCTGGGCCTCTCGTGCCTCCCCGATCAGAGAACCAACGAACGCGAGCGACAGCAACATGTTCTCGCCGGTGGACTTAGGTGCCGGGATACGTTCGCTGCCACTGAGATCCCACAGCTCCAGCTCGAAGTCCGGCGTGAGCTCGGGCTCATAGTTCTTGAGCGACACCAGGTGATAGAGCTCCTGGATTCGGGCGTCAAGCCGACGCCGAACTCCCTGAGAGAGGATCTCCAGAATCTGGGTCAGGGCGCTGCTCGCCTCGTCAACGGCCATGATCCGGTTCGTGATCCGGCGACTACGAGCGTCCTTGACCTCAAGCTTCTCGATCTGCTTCTTCAGGTCCTCCCTGACGTTGTCCAGCCGCTTGACCTCGGCTTCGGCAGCACCGATGGCCGCGACTTTCTCGTCGCGGGCGAGCTTAGCCGCCTCTAGATTCTCTTCGGTCTTCACGACCTCTTCGGACGGGAGCCGCTTAAGCTTGTTCCCGACCTCGTCGATTCCGTGCTCGACCTGCCGCTCTTCCTCCTGCAACTCGGCGATCCGCTCATCGAAACCCCGTAGTGCGTCGTGCATCTGTATCCGGGGCTCCTCGAAGCCCTCCACAGCGCCACGGAGTTGGTTCCAAGCCGCCTCGACCTCGGCGAGGCCAGCATGAGCGCGCCAGTGCTCCAAGGATGCACGGTGCGAACTACCCTCTGTAAGAGACGTCCCGCAGATGCATTCACCACGTTCCAGAAGGTCGTCAATGAAGGCACGTTTTAGCGGTGCGGGAAGCTCACCGCGTTCACGTAGTTCCTCACAGGTCGCCAGGATCTTGCCCGGTAGGGCAGGGAGGAAGGCGAGGAACCCTCTGGTCCCGACCAGTTTGGCGCGCTCCCCCTCCTGATCCTGTCGCGCTGTTTGAGCCCTCTTCAGTTGGTTTTCCAGCCGGTACCGGTTCTGCTGGAGTTCCTTTGCTTCGGCGAGCTGCGTCATCTTGAGATTGAGTGCCTCGATCTCAGAGTCAAAGTGCTTCTTCTCCTTCGCGGCAGAGCTGGCACGCCGCTGCTGCTCCAAGATCATGCGCTCGGCGTCTTCCTTCTGCTCCAGAAGATCATTCAATCTCTGCTGGGACGCATCCTCAGCCTTTAGACCTCGACGCAGCTTCTGCGCGACCTTGGGCAGATGTGCGACCGCACGTTCCACTGCCTCCAGGCCAAGAAGAGTTTTAACTGCCTCACGCACTTCGTCGCCGCCCTCGTGTTTTACGAGGGCTTCGATGCGCTCACCGTTCACGAAGAAGAAGCGACTTAGCCGCTCGGGCAACATCTGGTCGAGGTGCCCGCTCGGGTTGAGCAGTGGCTTGAGGTTGCCGTCTCTCTCCCGCTGCCAGAGTTGCAGCTCGGGCTTCGGTCGCGGCTGGGTCGCGCCGTGTTTAGCTACGGAGACGGACCTTTTTACGATGTAGGTATGGTCACCATGCTCGAACTCAATGGCGACCGAGGCGGTTAGCGGTGTTCCCTCGGCCGCTTCGTTCCAGACGGTGGTGTTGACCAGCTGGTCACGGTTTTCGACGTCCTGACTCATCTCGCCGTAGAGAGCCCATGTGAAGGCGTTCAGCAGCGTCGTCTTGCCTCCGCCATTGGTTCCCCACAGGACGGTGACGTTTGTATCGGAGTCCTGCGCGAAGTTGATCTTCTGAACGCCCTGATAGGGGCGAAAGTTTTCCAGCTCGACCGAGATGAACTTCATTACGCAATCCCCTCGACCTTCTTAACCATCTCGTCTCGTACCGTACTCCGGGCCAACGCCTCGGACTTGTGAAGGTTCTCCCATTCGAGTGCGATCGCCATCTTGATGATCTCGTACGCGTTCATGCTGATGCCACTGAGAACCTCCTGAACCTGATCGATTTCCTGCTGGTCCATCTTGTCGGTCATTGCGGTTCCTCTCTAGACATCCATCAGCTCGTAATACTCGCGCAAGTCACGCAACTCGCTAAGGGCATCGCCATAGTTCTCTGAATATTTGGCAAACTCGACGAAGCGGCGCATCTCTCGCCGAAAAAGCTTCCTCTCCGTCTGGTATAGATCCCTGTCCTGCGGCGGAACCGCGATGAAGTCGATGACTTCGGCCTCCGTCTTTCCGGGTGCTCGGCGCAGGATTCGTCCGCGGCGCTGGATGAACTGCCGAGGATTGCTGCTGCTGGCCAGCATGTATGCGATCCGGGCGTCCGGAAGGTCGACTCCCTCGTCCAAGCACCGCATGGAAACTAGTGCCTCCAGATCACCGGATCCGAACGCTTCAAGGAGTTCGCGTCGCTCCTGCTTGGACTCTTGCGAGGTGTAGGTATGAACGCGCATGCCCAGGCTGTTGCCGAGGAGCGCCAGTGCCTGATCCACCTGGCGCTCGCCTCCCGCTGGTTCGTCCTCCTGCGGGCGACCACCTTCGGCGCAGTAGACCAGTTGGAACGACTGGTAGCGCCGCTTGTTGAGCTCGTACCGCAACGCGGCGATCTTCCCTTCGGCATGACCAAGTACCTTGGCCCGCCTGCTAAGCAATTGACCGAGCTGTGCCTCGGCCTCATCGCGTGACTTTCCCTTGGCACCCTTGATTTGACCGTAGATAGTGCCGATTTTGCTGGTGAGGACGGTGTAGTATGCCGCCTCTTCGTCAGTAAGGGGGACTAGCACCGGTCGATACCGGTACCTGGTCAGGGCGCCGAATTCGATCGCTTCCTTAAGACCGAGGCTGATTAGGGTATCTCCAAAGTAGCCTCGAATCGCTGCCGTGCCCTCATCATCGAACCAGCGCTCTGGGGTGGCCGACAAGGCCAATCGCCATGACGCATGATTCGGCAGCCTAGTGCGGTAATGTTCAGCCCCTAGGTGGTGGGCTTCGTCGGCAATGATCAAAAGTTCGTTCCCGGCAGACGAAAGAACATCCTGGAAAGCCGGCGAACCGAAGGTCTTATTAGTGACTACCAAGGCCACTGCACGCCCCGGTTGCCGACCCGCGATCGCATCGTTCGCTTGAGCCCACCAACTCGCAACCGCGTCACGGCACTGAACTGGGACAATTCCAAAGCGGTTGAGTTCTTGAGACCACTGGTCAACGAGGTCGAGCAACGGCACCACGATCACGGTCACGAGAGAGCTGCCACGTGCCCGCAACTGGCGGCCAATCTGGTCGAGTGCCGCCAGTGCGGTAATGGTCTTCCCCGTACCGGTAGCCATCTCGAAGATCCCGCGTGCACCGGCCTGAAGCCACTTTGTGATGGCTTCTTTCTGGTAATCACGCAGCTCGATTTCCTCGGGCGTAGCAGCCCAGCCGTGTTTGTTCGCCGCTTCGTGGCGACGCCGACTCTTACCCCGTGCGACGGTCTCCGCATTAGCTTTCGAAGCCTTGACAGCCAGTTCACGCAGGTGTTCTTCAGCTTCCTTCGGAAACTCCAAGACCTCCAGGAGCTCGGTCTTTCCTTCCCAGAGAGCATCGAAATTCCTCTGGGTACGGAGGGCTCGGCGCGCATCAGCTTGAGTCCATGAGGTAAACACCTCGATGGACTCAAAGTTGTTCTCCATCGCGGCGCGCGTCTCATTCAGCGAGCCGGTAAAGGCGACTGCATTTCCCTCAGCGTCAGCGATGACGCCGATTTTCTCGTGGTAGATGCCGAGCCCGTTAGTGCCCGCCATCACCGCAATCTTGATCTCGAGGGCACCTTCAGCGATAAGCTTGCCGAGAATCCCAAGCCTTTCGACCATCTGCGCTTCAACCTTTTCGGGCGCGACTTCGCGGGCTACAGCCCGCGCGATGATCTCGCGGTACTCGTAGCCTTGGCGGATATCCTCAATATCCTCCTTTGAGAGCCGCGGACCGGCGACCAAACGAATCTTGCCGCCCTTCGTACGTAGCTCCTGGATGCCGCTCGCCACCAGCCCTAGCGAAGTACTGGTGAAGTAACCGACGGCACGGTCGTACCGAACCGCCTCTGCGAGCACCGGAACATAGAAGTCGCGGGCGACGTCACTGGTGTCGCTCCTGTAGAAGTCTTTGATCGATACGCTGCGCAGGCTCACGCCCTGCTCCCATTGATCAACTCGAGGAAATCATCGATAGTATTGTGCGGCGTCTTTCCTTCGTCCAACGTGAGCTCTGGCTCGATCGGTAGATCGTGATCGCACCCACTATCGAGATACGCACCCACCAAAGTCGTGAGCTGGGTGTCGCCACGTTCACTGAGCCGGCACACCACGTCGTCCCACTTACTAGACTGAGGGAGATCCAGGACGCTGATTAGCGCATCGCACAGTTGGTCGCTGGTTGATGGCTGTAGGAAGTATGCACCGCTTCGTCGTGCGATCTCCTCAGCCACGCCGAGTTCAGGGCGCCGACGAATGCGCCGCACCCTGAGCACCGGCGGCTCGTCGTCATCCCAACGCTTGTTCAACCAGATGTGATCGCCGCCCCGAATCTCACGCTGGTGGGCCTGAAGGACATCCACGAGGCCAGTGATGTACGGCTCTGGCGCACCTACAAGAGAGAGCATGCACGCGGCTCCGCCTGCTTCCGTCATGGCCGATGTCGTCTTCCAGGGAACACCTCCCAAGACGACAAGTCCACCAGGAGGCAAGATAATCTTGCTTGCCCAGGTGGTCGGGTACTGGATGCACATCCACCAGGCACCCTCAAGGCGGAAGCACCCAGGAGTGGCTCGTGGATGGACGCCATTGTTGTCGTCTGCGCCAAGCGGGTCAAACACGGCACGCCTTCCGTAGTGAACCGGCTTTTAGGGTAAGCCGAAATTCTTCGATGGCAGTGAGGCGACACATCCCCCGTCCTCCGGATCGGCTCAACCATTGTGGGAATCGCCACGCAGGACTCTGAGGAAATCGTCGATCGAGGCATCGGTCTGGCCGAGATGAGAGGCTTCGTCGGCGAGCCCCTGGGGCACAACTGCTGGGTCGAGGTCATCCGCGTCGAGGCGGTCGGCCGCGGTGACCTCTGCAGGCCCGGCAACCTCGCCGGACTCAGCGTTGACCAGACGGACGATCACCGGTCGCCGCCCGCCAGTGCTTTCCCCCTTGAACACCTGGGCGTTCGGCAGAGACTCGACTGCTTGGTCGATCTTCGACGAGGGCTTATTGCGTCCGACGATGTCCCACAACTCGGTCTTGGTCAGCTCGCCGTGCTGTTCTAGTGCTTCCTGAATCTTGGAGGCCAGTGAACTCTCCGACTCGGCAGCGTGCTCGGCGTGGTAGCGCTTGATGACCCACATCGGAATCCGGCCACGATCACTGACGGAGATGCCCCTCTGGTGCGCCCAAGCACGGATCACGGACGGCGGCACATCGTCCAAGTTGTGGTTGTAGCGCGTGGCATCACTGGCCTGGCCGGCAGCAGCACCGTTCGATCTACCCTCGCTCCCCAGGTCACCATGGTCCGGTGTCGAGGCACGTTCATCTACTAGGGAGAGCAGCACGGCTGCGATCGTGTCACGGTAGGCGGCCCGCATGTAGATGGGCATTTTTCCCGCTCCATGTCGGCTCGCAAGATCGTTGGCCCACTGTTTGGCGTGAACGTCTTGTTCGAGCCGGGACATCTCGGAAAGCCTCCGAAGCCGCTCCCACGGTGTGATCTCGCCCTGGGTCGTCATGGCTGTCCTCCTGGTTCACGTTGAAGGGCGAAGGTGGCACCCGGTTGCCGCCCGTCCAAGTAGGGCGTCACGGAAGATCCCATCTCTTGGCGAGTGTGTGGGACCCGCCTCCCGTGGATCTGGTCTGCCCGCGAGTGATGCTCTAGAGGAAGCTTCGGTACACCCCGGATGAACAGGTATGCCAGCAACCCCCGCCCCTCCAACCGCGATATACCGGAGGCAGTCGGCGACCATGGAGATAAACCATAGGAGATCATCGGCTTGGCGGTCACCCCTCTCTCCATCTCCTGGCAATGTTTCAGCTGCGCCAAAGACACCTCCTGCATGCGAAGCAGCAGCTGAGGTGCACACCAGCACCACAGCCGCAGCCACAAGAGCCGAACCTCTTGACATGTGACCGCCGAACTTAGCGAACACCTCAAAGACGACATGCCAGCCAAAGTATGGAGCTGACCGCATGAGCGCCAGAGTGGAAGCCATCTAAGCAAGCCACCCACGCCCGGCGCAACACCATCGATCCCCTCATTGGGCAACTCTTCCCCCGAAGCTGGATCCGCGGAGCTGAGCCGCAAGATCATAGATACTTTTTTCTATCTCAAGGAGTGACGAGCACGCCTTAGTTGATCACACACAGTGACACAGGCGACGGATACAAGGACTGTCACCTGAGCTCCCACGGAGGATGGAACGGCACCAACGGACGCTCGTCGATTGCGCCACGCCTGCCGCTGATGCGGTTCGGGCACCACACCAGAATCTTTAATGTCAAATCGACAATATTGAAAGAAGTAGGTCGCAAGATATGACTAGGGGCATGTGGTCAAATTGCTAGCCAGCGAGCAGCTTTTCCGCTGACATTTCTTCAGATTCGCCATGGAAATCACGGATGTATTTCCGTCGCAGCGTGAGGATTTGAATTCGAGAGACCGATTGGGGCGGCGGAGACAACGTAGAAGCGCCGGTCGAGCCGGAGCCCAGCGCGAGAGCGGTTCGTATCGTAAAGTAAACCTGCAAGGCTGCCAGGTCGCGCGTGATCTGAGCGCGCAACCGTCACTTGTGCATCCAGGTGGTGAACATGTCGTTTAGCCGCCAGCGATACGCCCGGTACGATCCAGGCTTGACACCAAGCACGGCCCTTGACCAGCTCGCCGAGCTCCAACCCTCCCCAGTCAGCCGCGACTGCCCGCGGCCTCGTCGCTGGAACGTTCGACCAGCAGGTCCAGTCGGCCAGCACCTCGCTGCTCAGCGGCCCCGAAATCAGCGCATCGCGTCCCTGCCGACAGCGGCACCATCCCAAAACCGCACCCCGCGCCACCGGGCTGGGCGACGCTCCAATTCTGTCGATCTCGGCTACGGCGAGATAGATAGCTCCGCAGAGCCCCCTCGCAATGGCGCGAGGGAGCTCGTGGTGAAAGTGGGTTAGGCTTCGTCCCGTTTTGCCAGGAGGCGCCGGAGGTCGGCGGTGACGACTCGGTAGCTGGTGCCGATTCGGATGACCTTGCAGGGGAAGCAGTTCTCGCGGGCCAGTTGGTACGCACGGGTTCGGCCGAGGGCGCGAGCGGCGGTCTCGATGGTGGTTGTGGTGGGAAGGGCGGCGAGTTCCTCGCGGCTCATCGGTTCCATGCTTAGGCCTCCGGGGTGTTCGCGCGACGGGAGCGGATCGGGCTGTGCCGTTCGTTGGCGGGAGGCCATTCGATGAGCGTGGGATCGCCGATCGGTCTCGGAAAGTCTTCGGCCGCCGCGGCTACGCCAGCATCTTGATCGCTTGCCCAGCGTTGGGTTGTGGGGGCCAGCTCTCGTTCTGGGGCGGGGCGAGAGTGGACGGCGTTGATGGCGGCGTGTGTCTCGTTGAGGGCCGTGCAGAGCGATTGGGTGTGGTGCCTTGCATGGGCCAGGGCTTGGCCGTGGCGGCTCAGGACGTCGGTGAGGTCTTCGCCGTGGTCGTGGCCGAGACGGTCGGCTTGAAGTTCGCGCAGGAAGAAGCGGTTGATCTGGTCGAGAAGCTGATCGAGACCGTAGGTGGCTGCGCTGAGGTTGCCGAGGACGGCGTACACGGTGGAGGGATGGGTGAGGCTGGGTGGGCCAGCCGTGGCGTAGTTGAGCTGGCGGACGTGTTCGTACAGGGCAGCTGCGAGTTGGATGGTCTCGTCGTCATTACCAGCGGCGGCGGGGGCCGGCGTGTAGTCGGTCATGTGGGTGTGTCCTCGTGAATGTGGATCCCGTGTTCGGGCTGTGGTCGGTCATGGCTTCGCCTTTCTCGTGCGGCGGGGAAGATGTGGCTCAGGTTCGCGGTCTCGGACGCTGCGCCCGTGTACTACTTGCACATCGTTGAGACTGTTTACGCTCCGTTAGTATGCGCCTAGGTTGATCATTACGCCACAACTGCGTGCGGCGTGGCGTCCGGTTTTGCGGTCGGGCTACCGCGATGGACCGCGGCGGCGGTGCGAGCCAGGTTGCGGGGGCGTGGGACTGACGGGTTGGCTCTGGTAATCGCTCAACTGACTGCCGAGGGGTATCGGGAAGCCGGTGGCGGCGAGACGCGCAGCGTTCTGCTCGGCCGTGGGATTCGGCGGCGTCCTTGGAAACGTCGGGGACGGCGGTCGTGGCGTGTGCCGGCCGAGGCTGGTGAGCTGGGCGGCAGCTTTTCGGGCGGTAGCGGCTTGGGCGTCACGCTGCTGCAGCTGCCGGAACTCCGCGACCGCCTCGATGAGGGCTGCCACCTGCACGATGAGATGGAGCAGGACGCCAGCGAGGCTCGGGCGGGGACCGCGTCGTCCTCGGATCTCGGATAGGGCCAGTGCGCGGGCAACCGTGCGGAGGTTTGTTCCGTAGGGCGTGTGGGGTGGCTGGTATCCGTAGGGTTCGCGAGCTGCGCGGTCGTAGAAGTCGGCGACGTCCGCGAGTTCTCGGTTGCCGGTGATGGCGGCGGTGACGTTGAGGACGTCGGCAGCTGCGACGGCCACGTCGGCGCGGACTCTCGGATCTTGGATGTGGCGCATCTGCCAGGTGGCTGTCGCGGCGGCTCGGGCAGCCTGCTAGTAGGCCGCGGATCGTTCCTCGTGGGTCAGCTCCCCCCTGTAGAAGGTGTGTTGGTAGGACGGGCTCCTTCCCTGTGGGCTGACCAGCGGTGACGGAGTTTGGGGAGCGTGAGGTTGGCGGCGAGTCTGCCTCCGGAGAACCAGACCGGTTGGCCTTCTTGGTTGGTGTGGTGCGGAAGTGCGCCTTCTCCCAGCCGGCTCCGCACCTCATAGTTAATCATTTCGTAATGCAGGTAGTCGGTGAGCGGGTAGGAGAGCAGCCGCACGCGGGTGAACTGCAGGTTCCGGGACCTCACCTCATCGCGAAGAGGCTGGTCCCCCAGCGCCTCTTCTTCCAGAAGGCGGCGGACCAGCGCGGTGTCGCCCGCCTGGAAGGCCTCCTGCGATCGGACACCGTCGGCCTCACGGTATGACTGCCAACACTCCAACTTGAGGAAACGCGCTCAGTGCGTGCCCAGGCCTCACCGAACGACTCCAGGAAGCCCTCCAGGGTGAGTCGCTCGCTGCCGTCCAATGCCCACGCAGGCGGTTGATGCATCACTCGTCCAGGATGTCTTTCATTGCGCCGAGGGAGGTAGTCGCCGTACGGCTACCCCACTGGTGCGCACTCCGGCCAGATGGGCGGCAAGCTCACTGGCCGGGGCGCGGGTCTGCTCCCCTGAGTCCATGTCGCGCACTGTGATCACCCGCGCCTCCTTGTCGGACGCTCCGTAGATCAGCGCGAAGCGCGCCTTGCGGTCGGCGGCCCACTTGAGTTGCTTGGCCAGTTTGCGGCTGGCGGCCAGGTAGATCTCGGTGCGCAGGCCGGCGTCCCGTAGTTGTGCGGCGAAGCCCATGAGTTCGGAGGCGGTGTCTTCGGCGATCATCGTGACCGCGACGTCGATTCTGTGTGCGTCGCCCCCGCCGTCGCCGAGGAGGCCGATGATTCGTTCGACGCCGAGGGAGCCGCCGCAGGCCGGGACGTCTGGTCCTCCAAGAAAAGAGATCAGGCCGTCGTAGCGGCCACCGCTGGCGATCGATCCTGGCATTCCCTCGGCGACCACTTCGAAGATCACGCCGGTGTAGTAGTCAAGGCCCCGAACCAGGCCGGGGGTGAACACGAGTCGGTCTTCGCCGATTCTCGGGGATGCCAGTTCGAGTAGCCGGTTGATCTCGTCCAGGCCTGCGCTTCCGGCCTCGCTGTCCTTCAGCGCGGTCTGCATTCGCTCAACAGCGTCAGCGGCCGTCAGGTCGCCGACCAGGGCTTCGGCGATGTCGGGCGCCAACGATCGGGCGTCCGCCAGCTTGGCCGCGACTTTGTCTGGGGAGAGTTTGTCGAGCTTGTCCAGGGTGACGAGCACACCGCCGCCGAGTTCGACTGGAACGCCATAGACCTCCAGCAGCCCCGACAACGCCCGCCGTGAGTTCACCGGTACCCGGTAGTCACGCACGCCGACCTCGTCCAGCGCATCAGTCAGTGCGCAGACCACCTCGGCATCAGCGAGTGGCGACGCCGAGCCGACCACGTCCACATCGCATTGCGCGAACTCGCGGAACCGGCCCCTGCCTGGACAGTCAGCCCTCCACACCGGCCCCATGGCGTACCGCTTGTAAGGCGTAGGGAGTTGTGAACCGTAGGCGGCGACGACTCGGGCAAGCGGGACGGTCATGTCGTAGCGGAGAGCGAGGTCGGCTTCGCCGGTCGCTTCGTGCTCACCGCGCCGCAGGATTTTGAAGATCAGCTTGTCGCCCTCGTCGCCGTACTTGCCGGTCAGGGTCTCCAGCCGCTCGAAGGCCAGCGTCTGCAACGGCTCGAACCCGTACCCCTCGAACACCCCACGGATCTGTGCGAAGACGTGCTCGCGGGTACGCAGGGCGCTGGCGAGAAGTCCCTGGTGCCCGAGGGTGGCTCGAACTGTTGTGACGCCACGGGAGCTCCTGATCAATGCGACGGCTCATCGCTATAGGTGTGTCAGAGGCCCGGCCCGGCATCCGGACGTGGAGCGAATCATGGGACCGAACCTCTCCGAGATTATCGACGGTTTCCTCACCGCGCTGTCGAGATTATGAGGCGGCCCAGTCCCGGATTGCCTGCGCGGTCTCGTCAGTAACGTCGGAGTCGGGCAGGTCGGCGGGGTGGAGCCATCGGTGGGCGGTGTGTTCGGTGCTCAGGACGATGGGCCGACCGTGGTGGGCGAGGCCGAAAGTGTATTGGCGAGCTTTGCGGCCGGACCCGGAGATGTAGTCGAAATGGGTGACAAAGCCCGAATCAAGGGTGAGTGGTCTGGTCCAGCCGATTTCTTCGGCGAGTTCGCGTTCCAGTGCGGTGAGCAGGTCCTCGCCTGGCTCGACGCCGCCTGAGGGCAACTCTTCGATACCGGCCATGAACGCGTCCTCGGTGGAGCGGCGCAGGATGAGCACGTGGCCATCGGTGTGGACGATGGCGCCGACCACGAGTTTGGTTATGCCGTCGCGGCTGGCGTCGGCGTGCAACTGCTGGATGTTGAGGCCCGATGCGGTGGTCACGCTGGCAGGGTAGTGCGGCCGGACGATGAGACGAGGGCATTGAGGGCTTGGTCGAGGTTGTTTATCGCGGTGTCGATGTAGGCGCGTCCGTCCGGTCCGTCGTCGGCGGGAACGCTGATTCGCAGCGATGTGGCGGCCAGATGCTCGGCCACACGTGGTTTGCACCGAGGACACGACGTCTCGTAGAGGGTGACCAGTGATCAGGGGCGGGATGGCCCGCAAGACCTACCAGGACTACCAGCGCATCACTACTTCGGATCAACGCGGTCGGATCCAGCCCGCGGTCGACGACCGAGTGTGTTCACCCTCGATGGTCGACTTTGGCGTCGCAATGGGAAGGTAGTGTTATGGGAGATGACAAGCTTGGACGGATTGCGGAACTTCTGGTTGGCCGTAATGCCATTGATGGGGAGATTGCCGCGATCATCCAGCGGCCGATGACGGCGGGGCATCTCGGGGAGTGGATCGCGTCCCGGGTTTTCGATATCGAGCTGGAAGAGTCGGCCACCAACACCGCCTTCGATGGCCGCTTCCGCGTCGGGCCGCTTCAGGGCCGGACGGTGAACGTCAAGTGGTACCTCAAACAGGAAGGCGTCCTGGACATTAGCTCGTCCGCAACGCTCGACTACTACCTGGTCCTTACCGGTCCGCGATCAGCGGCAGGTTCCTCACGAGCCGACACTCGACCCTGGTGTGTTCGGGCAGCGTACCTCTTCGACGCCGAACGCCTTCGCCACGAGCAGGACGCGCGTGGAGTCAGGACAGGCGTCGCCTCTAGCGTGCTCCGGCGGCAGTGGGACGAAGCCGAGATCTACCCCCACGACCGCAACCCTCTACTCCGGGTCAGCCCCCACCAGGTCGAACTACTCCAACTCCTTGCGGGCTGACCAGTGGCCCACCCGATCGGCAACCCGGCGATACGGGCGGCTTAGCCGTAGTAGGAATGATGACCGCTCTCGAAGACGTGGGCCATCAACTGGCCTTTGAACACTCGCTGCGCCAGCCACTCGCCGAGCCTTCGGTGTATTGATGGATGAGAGCGGCGTGGGACAGCGGTTTGGTGACGTTGGTCAGGTCGCCGTTGGTGGTGTAGTCGAGCAGCACGACCTCTGCCTGATCGCTGAGTTGCCGGAGGCGCTCGAGCAGGTCTGTTACGCGGTGGTCCAGGACCCACTGGTAGGACGGTAGATAGATGAGGCGGCGGGCTGTGACGTAGTCGAGCAGGCGAGCACCGTCGAGCCCGGCGCGGTGGCCCCGCACGGGACCATACCGGCGCACGGTGCGCTTCAAGCCCCGCATGGTGGTGACCTGGAGTTTGGCGGGGTCGATATCGGCGTGTTCGAAGACCTTCAGCGCTTGCCAGATCCCCTCGACCGACTGGGCGGTCACGCCCTCGCAGAAAGGAACCGGAATACCGGCGTGCGGGTAGAACGGGCTGAGCCGTACCCACGGCTCCATTGCCTTGGACGTCGCATCGATGATCTGCGCACCGGGGAACTCGGCGGTCAGCGACGCCACGGTACGACGGCGGCTCGCGAGATGGATGGGCACGGAAGATCCCCCTCACTGACGACCTTCCCAGCATCGACGACGGCTCTGACATTCTCCGCAGCCGACCCCGGACGAACAGTCAGGGAACCACCAGAGACCCGAACCTGCATGCTGATGGCCAGCACTCGCAGCCGGCCGACGTCGGCCCGGCCGTCGGTCCGGCCGTTGTCGCGACCACGCCGAGGACCCACCTGACGTGCCACATGTGCAGTCCGGGCGTCTCGGCTCGGATTGGCTTGGCGTCGACGGCGAGGGCGAGGGCGAGGGCGACAGCACAGTTGATCGCGTGGAGGGTGGGCCGCGGCGGCTCGTCTGGGCCCGTGCCCAGGCGCGTCTCCGATGTCGCCTCCTGATTCGCAACCGCGAAGAGTTCATATATCGGGGTCCGCTCGCCGGCAGGTCATGGACGAGATTGAGGAGCGCGGCCGGCCGCCCTGCCAGCGGCAGTTGCGGGCGTTTCTGGCGACAGCTGTCGGCGGCTTGACGTGAGGGCTCAGCCTCAGGCGTTCACCGCGGCGGTGCTACCGCTGTGCAGAGGCCGCCAGCAGGATGTTGAACAGGAGCGAAGCGCTCAACCATCAGCCATTCGAGTGACCAGGCGATACTATTCGCGTGCCAGGCGAACGGGGACTGGCGCATCGCCTTGCAGTCCCCAAGGAGGTGCCGACGGTGGTCTTGCCGCCAGTCCCGCTCGTCATCATCATCGGCAGCGGTATCGCGGGAGGCGGCGGCGTGGTGGCGGGCGCCGTCGGTGGCGTGCAGCGCAAGCGCGCTCGAACGCAAATGCGACATCACACAACACGCTACGAGAATCGCCACACCACTCACCTCGCCAAGGTCGACCGAGCGAACGCAGCGCTTCAGGCGCTCGGTCGAACGCAGGAGCGAGCACAGCGCGACGTCATCTTCCGGATGCGAGACTTCCTTGAGCGCCATGCCAAGCAGGTTCGAGCGCATGAGCACCTCATCCTCGACGGAGTCAACGACTCAAACACCACCCAAGTCGTAGGGATGGCGAAGCTCGATCCAGATGTCGCGGGTTGGGTCCGAGGCGTCGTCCGCTCAGTCTTAGTCGGCGGCGCAACTCCGGCAGTCCTTCGCAAGGCCGTAACCCAACTGGCAAGGGCCAGCACTGGGACGCCGATCTCGGACCTCCGCGGAGCAGCGGCAGAGCGTGCAACGCTTGCATTCCTCGGCGGCGGGAGCCTCGCTTCTGGTGGGGGTGGGATGGCGCTCGGAGCGACGGTCCTCAAGGCCGCAGCCGCTGGCCCCAGCGTCCTCATCGCAGGCCTCACGATGAAAAATCGAGGAACCAAGGCACGAACTGAGGCTGAAAACTGCCGGACAGCAGTCAACGTCGCCATCGCGCAACTCGACGTTCGCGAACAACGCCTCCGTGGAGTGAGGGAGCGAGCGCATGAACTGGACGACATCCTCATTCGGCTGGTTTCACAGGCAACGAATGCCCTCGACCTGCTCGAATCCGAGCCTTTCGACATCGACGCTCACGGCAAACGTCTCCAAGCGGCTCTGGTTCTGGTCAAGTCGGTGCGGGATGTAGCCACAGCGCCCGTCGCTGACGAAGACTGCAACCTCGACACGAACACCGAGCAACTCATCTTCAACTACCGCAACGCGCGCAAGGAGACGGCGGATGCCTGATCAGAAGGGCTTGCCCAAGGGCGCCCCGCTGCCGGAAAAGGCAACCGAACCAGTGGCCAGAGAGGCAGGAAGGCTCAGCGCGACAGACGTACTCAACGCACTCAACCAACTCGTCAGTGTTACGCGGGAACTGATACATATCCGCGAAACGGAGAGGACGAAGCGAGAAAAGCTCAGAGTGTACCGGGAGACTGAGGTCGCGCGAATTAAGGCGTCTGAAAAGACTTTGCGGGACTACTTCGGCCTCGTCATCGAAGAGCGGCGCGAGACGCACAGGAGACTATTTGACGGCCTTGATCGGGCACTTGAATCTGGCGACGTCGCAGCGATGCAGACCGTCGTCGGGGGAATCGTCGAAGTAGCACGCACATCGCCTCTCGCCTTGATCGGCAACCTCGGCGAGCTGAGGCGGGCCATGGACGACCCCAACACGGTGTTCGAGTTCTAACGCGGTTTGCCCACAACCCGAAACGCCCGCTCATCGGCATGTCAGTGCGTTGATGCAAAGAGTGCGTGATCGAAGCTGCACACTATGACCGGGCCTCGGCGCCGATCAGGATGTGCCAGGGGTATCTCTCTTGGAGCGAGAGAGATACCCCCGTGGCTCTGGAACGCGCGAGTCCTGGCGTGCAGGTGTCGCCGCTATCGAGTGCCTGACCTGCTCCGAGTTTTGGCTAGGGCTTCGAGGGCTGTTTCGTCGGCGTCGGGGAGGGTGTGTAGGTAGCGCTCTGTGGTGGCGATGGAGGCGTGGCCTACCCAGGGTTAATTGGTGATGGCGGGTGTGGTGTTGAGGGTGAGGCCTGTGGGGGCGAGGCAGCCGTCGATCACGCCGGGGTGGTGCTGGATGA